>CAYTDF010000044.1:0-15375 GCA_964436365.1 uncultured bacterium
GAAATGAAGACAGAAGGAGCCGCCTAAAATCAACTAGAAATGGGATTGACTCGAAAACGCTGAACGTCCAAGTTTCGCGGGCACTTCGTGCGCGCCAGAGGAAAGAACTTTCGAGAAACGCTTTACACTGCCCTGCCCGCTTGTGAAAAGAATGTTTGGGTCTGTTGACAAAAAAGGAGATTCCCATGGCTGCGAAGAAAATTCTGATGCTGGTCGGTGATTATGTGGAGGATTATGAGGTGATGGTGCCTTTCCAAGCCCTGCTGATGGTGGGGCATACCGTGCATACCGTCTGTCCAGGGAAGAAAGCGGGTGAGACGGTTCGGACGGCGGTGCACGACTTTGAGGGCGACCAGACCTACAGCGAGAAACCGGGGCACAATTTCACCCTCAACGCGTCGTTCTCTACCGCTCGTCCCTCCAAGTACGACGCCCTGGTGATTCCGGGCGGGCGTGCGCCGGAATACTTACGCTTGAATAAAGCCGTCCTCGGTGTGGTCAAACACTTCCACGAGGCGGGAAAACCCATCGCCGCGATCTGCCACGGGATTCAACTGCTGACCGCAGCGGGCGCGATCGAGGGGAAGAGCTGCACAGCCTACCCCGCAGTAGGTCCCGAGGTTGTGCAGGCGGGTGGAACGTTTAAGGCGCTGGAGGTGGATGACGCGTTGGTCGACGGCAACCTGGTCACCGCTCCGGCCTGGCCCGCGCACCCGAAATGGTTAAGTAAGTTTCTCGAGGTTCTCGGGACGACGATTGAGCCGTAAGGCACGAGCGCATTTGGCTGCATCACCAGGTTATCAGTCTCTTCCACGAGGTCCTTCCGGTTGGAAGACGCTTCGCCTCAAGCGGTTTTCACTTCAACTCCCTCCCAGCCTCTGTCGCAAGCGACACTTCGTTTCCCAATCTTTGGCGGAGGAGATTCTTGGCTTGTTTAATAGGGCCTTTGTTTCTGAGCGATGCCCTAGAAAGGTACGACACCGACACTGTGGAAGAAGTAACCCCCTTTACCCTGGCGATCACTTTCGCCGTCACCTTTTTGGGTGGATTGATCCAAGGCACGGTCTCCTTTGGGATGGGCATCTTTATCGTGATCGCCTTGGCGTGGTTCTATCCGGCCGCAACCTTGGTTCCTTTTACGACTCTCGTGGCGACGGTCAACCTCTTCGACCTGGCGCGCCGGCGGCGTGTGGGTTGGTCCTCGATGTTTTCCCCCGTATTGCTTCTCCCGACGCTGATCGGGACAGCGATCGGTACGGTGCTGCTAGTGACGGTTCCCGATTGGGGTATCAAGGCGGCTATGGGCGGGGCGGTCCTGATCACGGGCGTTCTGTTCGCTGTACGACCACCGGTGCCCCACCCCGACGCTTCCGCTGTGGCGAATGAAGTGTGGGAGCCTTATCGACACGGCAAGGCGATCAGCACGTTCTTGGCTTCCGTTTTTGGGGGCTGGCTTTCGACCGCGGGTCCGCCGGTGATTCTGTACGGCTACACACAGATGCCCGCCGAAGCCGCCCGCCGTTTTTTGATTCGCGTTTTTCTGCTCGGGGTTACGGTCAAGCTATTCACCTACGCCTGGGCCGGTTTGTGGACGCGAGAGATTTTGCTGTGGGCTTTCTTGTGCGTGGGCTCGGTTCTGCTGGGGACGGCCTTGGGCCATCGGGCCTCAACGGTATTGAGCGGCCCGACCTTCGCGCGGTTGGTCTGGGTCCTCTTTGCGGTGATGGGTTTCTTGCTGTTTGTACGTACAGTGTCGGTTTGGCCGGTGGTGTAGGTGAGGGGGTTTGTTTGAGTTCCCTTCGTTCTGAATCACGGACGGCATGGATGGGATTGGATTACACGGATTTCTTCACATGACGTCTGTCCGTGATGTCGAGACCGGCCAGGTTAGATCGCGCCATTGAACCACGAAACGCACGAAGGGCACGAAAAGAGTCGTGGAAGGTGGCTCGTGGGACCGATAGGGCAATCGACCGACTCTTGTGAATTCGTCTCATGCGAAATCTACTTACTAATGCTGGAACGCCCGTATTTCCCCTGTAAGCGACGATCTCACCCGCCCCCCCTCTGGTACTCCCGACGGCCAGGGTTGCTGTGTTGCTATTTATCGGCCTGGCCTATTGCCGTACATCCAAAGGACGGGTCTTGGAGAAGGCTATTTCTCCGCACTGGCAGCTGTGTTTCTTTCTTGAAAGCAATTTCCGGTGCCACCCAGGTTTGTGGTTCCCGTTGGCTGGAATGGCTGTGCCAGCCGGGTTTGTGGTTTGCTTAGGTTGGGTGCTATTCGAGGCCGCGGTTGCTGGCGATGATGTCGCCAGACGAATTGAGTCCGTTGCTCGAGCTATACGTGAAGCGGCCGTCTCTGGCAGCGATGGAATCGTAATCCCCAAACCAGTTCGCTTCTTTGTCGGGGCCCACGGAGCGCATAACATAGCCAACGCCATTCTTTTTCATGATCGGTCTGGTGGCGATGCCGAATCCCGCGCCCCAATATTCGAAGTACCGCTCTTTCTTCCCATTGAGAATGGCCGACGCCTGCCAGGCATCGGGAATCCAGACATCCAGGGGGATCGTGCCCAAGTACGCCATCGGTGTGGTTAACGCTTTGTAGGTGTCGATCTCCGAACCGGCCTTTGAGGCTCCGATGCCGTCGTAGTCGGGAACGTACGAGTTGTTGTCAAGATGGTACTGCTCGAGCGCGGTAATGAGCACGCGCAGGTCCGCAAAGGTCCGGGAGACTCTGGCTCGTACCTGAGCGTTTAAGAAATTCGGCACCGCGATGGCGGCCAAGATTCCAATAATGGCGACGACGATCAGCAACTCAATCAACGTGAAAGCGCTCTTGCGTTTCATTTCATGAACCTCCGTAGAATAACCTAATGGTAATACTATCAATCAATCACGCTTGCGGGCGACGAGATGGATCCGCTCACATTTGACTTCCGGTGGCTCCAGAGAGACATCCTCGAACTGGCCGAGGCTCTCGAAACCCGCTTCCTCCAACCAGGCGATCAGAGCATCATTGGTGTAGACGCGCTGATTGTGGTCTTCGATCGCCTTTCTGTAGGCACCGTCTTCTTGGTAGAAGATCGTGACTGTGGACTGGCAAAACTTTCTACGGATGTCGTACTTGTTTTCCCAGATATACGAGTTGTCATCGAAATTCTCGGCGAATGTGTAGCCCGAGAAGTTATGGAGCAGGTTGTACTCGGTGGTCACATCGAAGATGAACCCGCCGCCGGGCTTCAAGTGTTTGTGCACTTCCCGGAAACATTGCTGGACCTCTTCGGGTTCGGTGAGGTAATTGAGGCTGTCATAGAGACAGAGGATAACGTCGAAATCTTGGGGCAGGCCCTCTTGTTCAAAAGCCTCCATCCGGCCCTGAAGCAGCGGGAGCCGATAGCCCTTCTCCTCCGCCTTTTGACCCCCAATGGCCAGCATGTCCGGCGAGAAATCGACACCGGTCATCTCATACCCGCGGGGGATGAGCTCCAGCGAGGTCGAAGCCGTGCCGCAAGCCAGGTCCAGCCAGCGTTTTCCCTTGAAGTCGAACTGCTTCGCTAACCGAATGACGTGCTCGCACCAGTTCGGATAGTCGACATCGCGCATCACACGGTCGTAAATGAGCGAGAAAGCCGAGTAATGGATCTGCTTGTGGGCGTCTTTGTCGTGCATGAAACCGTCCCGGATTCCGTTCCGCTGAGTCTACAGCGCCTTGCCCCACGCAGGGCCTGCCGTAGCGTTGCCATGTTTGATTGTTGGGCGCTTGGGGAACGAGAATACGGCGAACACTTTAACGGATTCCGGCTGAAACGCCACGCACGTAGGTGTCCCCCGAGATTGCACACGATTGGAAAAGACTGAACGGTAAGCGTAGAATAGCTCGTGGGATTAGTACTCGACGGGGTGCTTCCAGGGGTTGCGCTTGGAATGAATCGTCCTGTCGTACTCCTCAAGCAGACGATCGACATGCTCCTCGATGGAGAGCACCTTGGGCACGCCTTTCCCGATCCGCTCCAAGAGCCCGGGTTCTTCCAGCAAGCGCAGAAGCGTGTCACGTAGGCTTTCGCTGTCGCGATGACGGAACTGCAGCCCGGCGGTTTCGTGGGAGACAAACTCGGCCATGCCTCCCACGTCGGCGGTGACAACCGGCACGCCCGCCTGGAACGCCTCATGGATGGTTAGAGGCGAGTTCTCCCACCAGATCGAAGGCACGACGATGATATCCACCTCGGCGAGGATCTCCGGGCCCCGCTCCGGCGGATAAGGTCCATGGAAGTGAATCCCCGGGTGCCGCGCCGCCGCGCGTAACTCCTCCTCGTAGGTTTCGTAGCCATCGTACCCGGGGAAGAACCCATGGATGTGCAGCTCGGCCGCCCCCTCGGGGAGACCGTTAAACGCTTCCACCAACAGGTCGACGCCCTTGGGTGGAATCCAGGTGCCCACATACCCCACACGCAGCGGGCGCGCGCCCGGTTTCCACGGGGCGGGTCGCTCGCGGGCCGTTGCTTGAAAACCATTGTCCAGGAAAGCGATTCGCTCTGGGTCGAGCCCCTGACGGATGAAGAACTCACGCAGAAAGTTCGAAGGCGATACGAACCGATCCACTTGCTGTAAGACTTCTTGAATGGCCAGCCGCCGCCGTTGGATTGCGTGGGTTGCGCTCGGAACGAGAGCGGCTCCCAAACGGGCGCAGCCGTGTAAGCCCTCGGCGAGGATTTTCTTGGCCCAGGTGTCGCCGATGCGCTGCCCGGTTTGTTGTGGGCGCGGCAGTCCGGTCAGGCGTAGCTTTCCCCAACCCGCAGCACAAAAATCGACGTTCCCCGTCGGTTCGGCCGCAGTGATGCAGCTCAGTTCCACGGTCTGACCGGCCCAAGGACTCAGGTCGAGCGTGGCTTCGAAGCCGCGTCGATGAGCGGGATCGTTCTTGGCATCGAGAAACTCGTCCAAGAGGCTCTCGACGCCGACCTGGATTGAGAAACGAACGCCGTCTCCCTGGGCATCGTAAGTGGAGGGGAACATCCCGTAGGCCACCTCGAGCCGGGTCGCGGGGCCAGGGTGAATTTTATATACGAGCGTGCTCGGCGGATGGGCCTGCAGAGCGGTTCCGCACCCTCCAGCCATGTCGATTTCAACGTGGCCGACAAAAGAGCGCTCTGGGGTCTCGATCCGTATGGGGTCTTTGAATACGAGATCGGAGCCGTTCGGAACCGTCCGAGTGGCACTTCTCTCTCGCGAAACCAACCCACCGATTAGACGCTGCGCCTTACCCCGTAAGACCTGTACGGCGAGACAGTCCCGGCAACCGGAAACAGACGGGCCGTCACAGCGTTGCAGTCTGCGGGTCAGGAGCTGGCCGCGCTGGCAGTGCAGCCAGTAATCATGCAACGTCATCAGCGTGGGGATTCCCCGGATGTACAACTCGTGGGTCAGGGTGGTAGAGAGATTCGTGAGATGGTGAATGTGTACAACGTCGGGCGCCAACCCACCGACCCAATCTCCGAAACGAGCCGCAACGATGTCATCGCGGTAGATATCGTCGAAGTCACGTACGAAGCGGAAATTCTTGGTGATGCGGGTGACCGGGATTCCCTCGACCCGATCGTCCTTGATGGCGTACTCATCCCGGTCCGGCGACGCGTCCCGTGTGAAGACGTACAGTTCGTGCCCGCGGCGCTGAAGCTCTTGGGCGCTGCGCAATACGCAGATCTCCGACCCGGCCCAGCTGGCTGGTGGAAAGGTATGGTTCACCAACACGACGCGCATCGGTCGATTCGCCGTCTCAGATCACGGCCCCGGCGGGCACGGTGGCGCGGCGGGGGATGAGGGTTATGCCTTCGCGAATATGATAGTAGGGGCCGTCTTCGTGCATGACGCCGCGCTCGTTGACGATTTTGGCATCTGCACCGATTCGTGCGTCTTTATCAATGATGGCGTTTTGGATGACACATCTCTTGCCGATTCCGACCGGGACGGTGTTGTCGGCCATCTCGGAGGGTCCTTCATACGAATCGGCTCCTATCACCACAGAGCGCCGGAGCCGACATCCTTCCCGGAGCACGCTGCGTACACCGACGACGGAGTTGCTGATCTCGGCGTCATCGATGATGGCCCCGGAGCAGATAATCGAACTGCGGATCGTGGCCCCGTTGACCTTCGCGGCGGGGAGAAACCGTGGGCGGGTAAACATGGGGTGGCGCTCGTCGAAGAAGTTGAACGCCGGTTGTGGATCGGTTAGCGCGATGTTGGCTTCATAAAAAGAACGTATGGTTCCAATATCCTGCCAGTACCCGTCGAAGAGACTCGCGCCCATACGGTACTTGCCGAGCGCGCTGGGGAGGATCTCCTTGCCGAAATCGGCCTGGCTGGCATCGGCGAGCATGTCCACCAGAACCTCGGTGCGAAAGACGTAGATTCCCATCGATGCGATGTGCTTGCGGGTTCCAGGCTCAATACCTTGACTCTCAAATAGCGCCCTCGAAACCTCTAGATCCGCAAGCAAGGATTCTTCCTTCGGTTTCTCCACGAACTCGACGATGTTCGCGTCTTCATCGATACGTAGGATCCCGAACTCAGCACACTCTTCACGCGGTACAGGGATGGTGGAAACAGTGATGTCGTTGCCGCACCCAATGTGGGTCGCGATGAGCTCGCGGTAGTCCATCCGGTAAAGATGGTCGCCGGAAAGGATCAGGACGTGAGGTGGATTGGTGTCCACGATCCGCCGGAGCGTTTTGCGCACCGCGTCGGCGGTCCCCTGAAACCAGTCGGTGTTGTCGGCGGTCTGCTGGGCCGCGAGGACCTGGACCGAACCCCGCGAAAAATGATCGAAACGGTAGACGGTGGCGATATGCCGGTGCAGCGAGTCGGAGTTGAACTGTGTAAGAATAAAGATGTTCTGTAGTTCGGAGTTAATGCAGTTTGAAAGCGTGATGTCGATCAGCCGGTATTTGCCTCCGACCGGGACGGCGGGTTTGGCCCGGTTCCGGGTGAGCGGGAAGAGGCGCTCGCCACGTCCGCCACCCAGAATTACGGTTCGTATTTTCTCGGTATCGACGTCTCTGGCTAGGAACTCCTTCGTGACCATGTTCGCTGTCCCCTTTCCCGACAGAGTTACGGGCATTGCGTGCGTGACGGAAGCGTTGTTTCGTTCCGACGAGCGCAGCCGTGAGGTGCGCCGTGTCGCGAGCACTTCGAGGGAACGCTCCCAGGTCTACTGCAAGAGTAAAGAGACCTCCGGGCAATTACAACATCCATTGAGAACTCGTTTTGTCGAGCTGCCAGGTTCCAGCCCCAGATCAGCCGCTCGGCACGCTATTTCGTCATTTCTTGGCGACGGCGATGTTGATGATCCTGCCGGGGACGTAGATGAACTTCTTGACAGTTCCGCCCTCCGTCCATTTTTGGATTTTCGGACGCTCGAGCACGAGAGACTTGACCTCCTCCTCGGGAGCGTCGACCGCCAGTTCGATCTGGTCGCGGACCTTGCCGTTCACCTGGATGCCGAGGGTGCGGAGATCGTCCTTGGCCAAGGCCTCGTCATAGACCGGCCACGGCTCGTATGCGAGCGTCTGTGTGTGGCCCAGGCGTTCCCACAGTTCCTCGCAGAGGTGCGGGCTGAAGGGAGCGAGTAGAAGAACCAAGGTCTCGACGTCCTGACGGGGCTTGGTGTCGAGTTCGGTGAGCGCGTTGCAGTAGACCATTAGCTCGCTGATCGCGGTATTGAAGCGCAGGTTTTCGGCGCAGTGGGTGACCTTTTTGACAGTCTTGTGCCGGAGACGGAGAAGCGCGTCGGATGGACCCTCTTCCCCCGGGGTGACAATTGTATCGTCCCGATCGTGGATCAGCCGCCAGACGCGTTTCAGGAAACGCGAGAGGCCCTCGATGCCACTCTTGCTCCACGGCTTGGCCCGCTCGAGAGGCCCCATGAACATTTCATATATACGGAACGCGTCGGCACCGTGGCTGGCGACGACCTCGTCGGGATTGACCACGTTTCCACGGCTTTTGGACATTTTTTCGCCGTCTTCGCCTAAGATCAGCCCCTGATTGATCAGCTTTTGGAACGGTTCCTTGGTGGAAACCACGCCGCAATCATAAAGCACCTTGTGCCAGAATCGTGCGTACAGCAGGTGCAGGACGGCGTGCTCGGCTCCCCCGACATAGAGGTCGACGGGCATCCAGTAGTTCTCCCGCTCTCGATCCCAGGGGGCCCGGTCGTTGGTGGGGTCGATGAAACGTAAGTAGTACCAGCAGGAGCCAGCCCATTGGGGCATGGTGTTGGTGTCACGCCGGACTTGCTGTCCGCTCTTCTCGTCCGTGAAATCGAGCCAGCCGGGGACATTCGCCAGTGGAGACTGGCCGTCTTCGCCCGGGTGGAAGTCGTCGGCTTCAGGCAGCCGGAGGGGCAGCTCGTCCTCTTCGAGGGGCCGAATTGTGCCGTCTTGGTGGTGATAGAGCGGGAAGGGCTCACCCCAATAGCGCTGCCGGGAGAAGAGCCAATCGCGCAGTTTGTAGTTGACCGCCTTCTTGCCCAGTCCCCGTTCCTCAAGCCAGGCGGTGATCTTGCTCTGCGCGTCCGCGACGTTGAGCCCGTCGATCAGGGGGCTGTTGACTAGGATTCCATCCCCGGAATAGGCCTCCTGGCTGATATCGCCGCCGGAGATGACCTCGATAATCGGCAGATCGAATGTCTTGGCGAACTCATAGTCGCGCTGGTCGTGGCCGGGAACGGCCATGATCGCGCCGGTACCATAGCTGCTGAGGACGTAATCCGCGATCCAGATGGGGATGTTTTGGCCGTTGACGGGGTTGATGGCGTAGCCGCCGGTGAAGACCCCGGTCTTTTCTTTGGTGAGGTTGGTTCGGTCCTTGTCGCTCTTGTGGCTGGCGTCCTCTGCATAGGCCCTTATCTCCTCCCGGCGCTCCTCGGTGGTGACCTTTTCCACCAAGGGGTGTTCGGGGGCGAGAACCATGTAGGTGGCTCCGAAGAGGGTGTCGGGCCGCGTTGTGAAGACCCGCACGGTCTCGTCGCAGTCAGCCAGAGAGAAATCGACGTCCGCTCCCTCCGAGCGTCCGATCCAATTCCGTTGCATGATCTTGACACTCTCGGGCCAGTCGACCTCCTCCAGGTCCTCAAGCAGCCGGTCGGCGTACTCGGTGATCTTCAGCATCCACTGCCGCATCGGTTTCCGAACCACGGGGTGGCCGCCTCGCTCCGACAGACCGTCGATGACTTCCTCGTTGGCTAGCACAGTGCGTAGCTCTGGGCACCAGTTCACAGGCGCCTCGGCCTCATACGCCAATCCGCGTTTGTAGAGTTGGAGAAAGATCCATTGCGTCCACTTGTAATACTTGGGATCGGTTGTATCGATCTCGCGATCCCAGTCGTAGCTGAAGCCGAGCGACTTGATCTGACGCTTGAAGGTCTTGATGTTCGCTTGCGTCGTTTCCCGAGGGTGCGTTCCAGTCTGAATGGCGTATTGCTCGGCTGGCAGGCCGAACGCGTCCCAGCCCATGGGGTGTAGCACCGCGTACCCACGCATCCGCTTATACCGGCAGGTGATATCGGTGGCGGTGTAGCCTTCCGGGTGTCCGACATGAAGGCCCGCGCCCGAAGGGTATGGGAACATGTCAAGACAGTAGAACTTGGGTTTCGAGGGGTCCATCTCTACCCGAAAGGTCTTGTTCTCATCCCAATAGTTTTGCCATTTGGGTTCGATTTTCGCTGGATCGTAGGGCATTCTCAGGAGACTCCGTACCGTTGTTCACCGCTCCGAGCGCATGTACGCGCTCAGAAATAGGCTCGCCGCTCGCTTTAGCGTGGCTGAAAGCCTAATGGACTGAGCGTCCCGGTCCAGACCTCACCCCGTCCGGGCCGCCGGATATCAGCGGGAATTGGGCGCATTCTTCCCCTAAAAGCCAAAGAAACCGTCTATTCTATTAAGGTCTCTCCGTATTCGCCGATACAATTAGCCAGAACACAAACGGTTGCCGGACAAACACAGAGATATGATGTGAGGCAACCCCCTAAATGACCTTCCGGGTTAGTCACCAACGTCCTGCACTGGGTTTCCGAGGCCTTAACGCGCAGACAGGTAACTATAGTATCTCCCAAGAATGATTTCCGATTAAAAGAGGCTAAATGCCCGAATTTCGCGGGCACTTCGTGCGCGCTATCGGAAAAAACTTTCGAGAGACGCTCTACCCCCTTTTTATTCTTGTCCCCATGACCTCTACTACTCCACTCCGCCCCGTCGATAGCCATTCCGATTCCGGAAAATGCTATAGTCTACCTACCAGTCTTGGGTGACCCGTTTCGTACGCGTTGGGAGACACAATTGAAGCTACTGGTCATTGGCGGTGCAGGTTTTATCGGTTCGAATTTCGTGCGGTTGGTGCTGCGTGAGGGGCTCGTCGACCATGTGACGAATCTCGATAAGCTGACATACGCGGGCAACCCGGCCAACGTGGCGGATCTCGTCGATCTGCAAACGGAAGGAAGATACCGCTTCGTTCGCGGTGACAAGGCGGAACCGGGTCTTGTCGCGCGGCTTCTGAAGGACGAGTCGTTCGACGGGATTGTCGACTTCGCGGCCGAAAGCCACGTCGATCGTTCCATCCATAGTGCGGACGCCTTCTTACGTACGAACATCCAAGGAACGTACGAGGTTTTGGAAGCCGTGCGGGGGGCGGGGCGGGATACACTTCGGCTTCTCTATGTGAGCACCGACGAGGTCTACGGCGCGATCCCGGAGGGTTCGTTCGTGGAGAGCGACCCGCTATCGCCGGGGAACCCCTATAGCGCGAGTAAGGCGGGGGCCGATCTGCTGGTGCTCTCGTATGCGAACACGTTCGGGATCCCCGCCGTGATTACGCGGGGTTCCAATACGTACGGGCCCTATCAATACCCGGAGAAATTGATCCCACTTTTCACCACGAACGCCATCGACGACCAACCCCTGCCCGTTTACGGGGAGGGGCGGCAGATTCGAGACTGGTTGTATGTGACCGATCACGCTCTCGGCGTTTGGACGGTTTTCGAGAAAGGCCTGCCGGGCGAGGTCTATAACGTGGGTGCGGAGCAAGAGCGGGAGAATATCTACGTTACGCGGCGGCTTCTGGATCAGTTAGAAAAACCGGAAACGCTGATTCGCTATGTCGAGGACCGGGCGGGTCACGACTGCCGGTATAGCCTGGACTGCAGCAAGCTGAACGCTTTGGGGTGGCGGCGAACCGTCGACTTCGAAGAAGGTCTGGAGCGTACCGTTTCTTGGTACCGTCAGCATGAGGATTGGTGGCGCCCGATCAAGGACGGCAGTTTTCAGGAGTTTTACGAACGTCTTTATGCCGAACGTCTGGCCGCATCCGAGGGATCGGACGCCAAAGGAGAGGAACATTGAAAGGTGTGATCACGGCTGGGGGATTGGGCACTCGGCTCCTCCCCATGACCAAGATAACGAACAAGCATCTTCTGCCTGTGTACGACCGTCCGATGATCTACTATCCCATCCAGACCCTGGTGAACGCGGGCATCGAAGAGATCATGATCGTCACCGGGGGGAAACACGCGGGCGATTTTCTGGAGTTGCTGGGCAACGGGACCGAGTTCGGTCTCAAAGGCCTCCGTTATGCGTACCAAGAAGGTGAAGGTGGGATTGCAGCCGCATTCGAACTGGCGCGCAACTTCGTGGGCAACGACCGTGTGGTGGTGATGCTGGGCGACAATATCATTGAAGGCAATATTCGTCAGGCGGTTCGTGATTTTGAGCGGCAGCCTCAAGGCGCGAAGATTCTGCTCAAGGAAGTCGAGCATCCGGAGCAATACGGGGTGGCGACACTCGACGCCGACCGTATCGTGAAGATCGTTGAGAAGCCTACAGCTCCAGATTCGAACCACGCCGTAATAGGCATTTATATGTACGACGAGCGGGCGTTCTCTTTTATTGACCGGCTCGAACTTTCCGCGCGAGGCGAGCTGGAGATCACCGATCTCAACAATCGCTACATTGAAGAAGGCACCCTCACTTGGAGTCCGCTCGACGGTTGGTGGGCCGACTGTGGAGAGACACGGACTTCCCTGCACGAAGCCGGATGCCTCGTAGCGCAAACGGGTGCGAATAAGCTGGGTTAGGATTGATCGTTTTTCGCGCTTCAGGAAGCGACGTCGAGAGGCCCGCTCTCGTGGGGGTCAAGAGATAATGATACGGATACGGTTCTCCATTCGTCTGATTCTCTTCGCGGTTTTCCTGATCGCATCGGGTGTCGCCGTCTGTTCTTGGATCGTGTATGACGGCAGCAAGGCGCAGCTCGAGAAATCGCTCAAGAACGAGCTGCTGGCCGTTGTGAACACGCTTGCGCCCACTTTGGATGGAGATATCCACGAACGAATTCGGCTGGGTAACGATGGGAATCTCGTCGACGAGGCTGCGTTCGAAACACTCCGCCAGCAACTGCTCGTGGCCAAGAACCTCAACGGTTTTGACGACGCACACGGTAGCCCAATCTACACGATGCGGACCACACCCGATTTTCGGACCGGCAACGAGCTCGAGTTTGTGGTGATGACGGGTGAGTTGTTTGTGGGGAATCGTATCGAGGCGGAGGAGCACCATTTCGATGTGCTTGACGGGCGGTCCACGTGCCGGGGTGTCTATATGGACTCGGAAGGCATCTGGATTTCGGCCGGTGCGCCCATTCGTGACGGCGAGGGGGAAGTTGTCGGGATTCTGCAGGCCGACCGGCCGGTTAATTTTTTCTACATGGAAGCGCGTAGACTCGCACTCCAAATTGCGTTGAGTGCGATTTTCGGGGTTTCGGTGGCGGCCCTTCTCTCGGTTCTGATGGCGAGAAGCCTCATGAAACCGATCGAGGCGTTGGTTCGGGCAACGAAACGTCTCGGTTCGGGCGACTATGGTTACCGTGTCACTCTCAACCGGAACGACGAGTTTGGCGATCTCATGACCTACTTCAACCGGATGGCTGGTGAGATCGAGACATCGCAAGACGCTCTGATGGAACGTCAACGCAAGCTGGAAGAGGCCTACGACGACACGCTGGAAGGTTGGATCTGCGCCTTGGACTTGCGGGATAACGAGACCGAGGGTCACACGCTACGTATCACCGAGATGACGGTCCAACTCGCGCAAGCGATGGGGTTCGAGGGCGAGGAACTCGTGCACGTCCGCCGGGGTGCGCTTCTGCACGACATCGGCAAGATTGGCGTTTCCGATACGATCCTCCATAAGCCCGGGCCGTTGACAGATGATGAATGGGTCGAGATGCGCAAACATACCGACTACGGTCAGCGGTTTTTGTCCTCTATTCATTTCCTTCAACCCGCGGTGGATATTCCGCACTGTCACCACGAGAAATGGGACGGCAGCGGGTATCCGCGAGGATTGAAGGGCGAGGAGATTCCACTGGCCGCGAGGTTGTTTGCCGCAGTGGATGTGTGGGATGCGCTCCGTTCCGATCGCCCGTATAAGAAAGCCTGGCCGGAGGAAAAAGCCATTCAGCTCCTGAAGGACTCAGCCGGTTCCCATTTCGATCCCGCGGTTATCAACGCTTTCATGAAGCGCTTCTTGCCGAGCCAGGCGTGAGCACGGGGTCCACCGTACCGAACGGTTTTTGAGTATCCCCATAAAGCCTGTAGAATGAGCGATCACCCTCCCGAGGTGTGTCCTCCACCGCCGGGACGATAAGGAGTCCGTGTATGCGTACCAACCTTATACTCTTCCTCTTTTTGATGGCGCAATCGCTTTGTGCCGAGCCGCCCTCGATCCGTGTGGAGGCTGGGACGCTGGATCGTTTGGAGACAATCGTGTCGACGCCGTTCGATTTTTCAAAGGTTTTCCCAGGGCAAAAGGCCGACGAAACACACATCCTTCTCTCGGATGGAGACCGGAAAATCTCGGGGCAATGGTTTGCCTCCAACGATGCCGAGCAGCCCGGCACTGCTTCGACTGTCGCCGGCCAGCCCGGCGAATTGCTGTTCGTACTGCAAAAGCCGTTGCTGGCCGGGGAGACGAGGACGTATACCTTGCAAGCCGGGTCGCTGGTAGACGACGCGATCCCCTATGCAATCGAGCGAGTCCCCGGCGACCATGTAACCTTGTCTTATACCGGTGCGCGCCCGGACGCTGCCGCAGAGTCACGGGAGATTCTTCGCTACAACGACGGGATTCAAGTTTACGAACCGGATCCGGAGAGCTATCTCAGCCGTAGCGGATACGTTCATCCTCTGTGGTCGCCCTCGGGCCATGTGGTTACCGGAGACCGTTGCCCGGACCACCCGCACCAGCGCGGGTGCTTCTTCGCGTGGACGAAATGCACGTATCGAGGTGAAGAGGTCAACTTCTGGGAGATGAAGACCGGCCGGTCTCAGACGGTGTCGCCTCCCGAAGTGAACTGCGGTCCGCTGGCGGCGGAACTGGTGGCGCGCAACGAACTGCTGGCGCGTAACGTGCCGGCGATCCGCGAGACGCTGAGCCACCGCGTCATTGGGGGGCTGGCGGCGGGGTGGGTGATCGACTTCACTGTTGAACACGAAGCGATCGGGGATCCGCTGTGGGCCGAGCTCTATCACTATGGCGGCATGGGCTTTCGCGCCACGGCGGATTGGCTGGATAAGGAGCTGGCGATCGCCTCCAGCGAGGGTGTCCCCGGCCGGGAGGCCAACTACACGTCCGCCCGGTGGTGCGCCATGGCCGGACCCGTCGATGCGGCCGGAAATGCGTATGCCGGTGTGGCCTATTTCGACGATCCACGTAATCCACGGTACCCCACACGGCTCCGCATTCATCCCAGCAAGCCGTATTTCTGTTTCACGCATCAGCAACGCGAAGGGGTGTGTATCGACAAGAAACACCCTCTCCTGCTTCGGTACCGAGTTTTGGTGCAGGACGGCCGTCCGGACACGAAACGCTTGGAGGATATGGCGAACGATATGGCCATGCCCCCCAAAGTGACGGTGATTTTGCCGTAGAGGTGGTTACGGTCTCGGTGCAGATGGGGTGAGATTCACGGCGTGTCTCCACCAGGCTGTTTCGGACTCGGGCTGCCGTGAGCGGACCGGTGATCCTCTGACTCCGGATGTCTTACCGTGCCGCTTTCCGAGATGTTGTTATACTCAAGCGACAGCAGAGAAGGAGTCTGTGTGGGTTACGAGTCCCGCTCCGGTCTTACGGCATCGAATGGAGCCGCTCGTTCAGATACCCACCTCGGAGCTCTTGCCATGGGATCCGAAGCCATCCCACGGCAACGGCGGTGCAGGGAGCGCGGCATGCTCAAGGTCCAGCGGGACAACCAAAAAGGTATCGCGATTCTGCGGGCAGTTGGACCCATCGATCCGGATTCGGTGAGTGAGCTCAAAAC
>CAYTDF010000044.1:15385-15687 GCA_964436365.1 uncultured bacterium
TCCGGCGTGCGCTAATCGATTTCTCCGAAGTCACATGTATCGAACCTCGGACAAGAACAACGTTGCGAGCGGAATTCCGAGCCTTTCAGTCGATGCGGATCATGACCCTGATGGCGGGCGCGTATTCGGAAATCCGCAACGCTTCAGAAGAAGCCCCGTTTCTCGAAGAGCTCGATTGGTATTCCACAGAAGACGAGGCGCTTGAGAAATTCTTTGCCCTCGCGCGCGAAGCTCAAGCAAAGCTGAAACCCGAACCTGAACCCGAGCCTGAACCTGAACCCGAGCCCGAGCCCACACTGCGG
>CAYTDF010000045.1:0-15562 GCA_964436365.1 uncultured bacterium
GGTACATATCCCAATAGATCGGGCTGTAGAACCGCTGGTGGCCGATCTGCAAAACTCGCTCTTTTTCCTCGGCCAGTTTGTTCATGGCCAGGCAGTCGTCGATGGTCTTGGCCATGGTCTTCTCACAGAAGACGTGCTTGCCGGCTTCGAGAGCGGCAATCGCCATCTGGGCGTGCATCCAAAGCGGCGAAGCGATGATGACGGCCTCGATATCGGCCTTCTCCAGCATCTCCTGGTAGTCCTCGTAGTAGTCGAGTTCGACGCCGTAATAGTCGCGGCCGACGTCCATCCCCTTGGAGGCGTTGTCGGGCCGGATATCGGAGAAAGCAACCACATGAATGTAATCGGTGTCGAGATTCTCCATCAGCACGCGGCCCTCACCGCCGGTGCCGATCACCCCACACTTCACGGGGCCGAACTGGCTGCGGCTGAACATAAACGCTCCAGCTGCGGGTAATGCGGCGGACGCCTTCAGAAAGTTTCGGCGGCCGACCTCTTTTTGTTCCGGTGTTAAAATCATGTTTGCCTCCTCCGGCGTAGTGCCCGGATCGGATTGTCATCTATGGATACGACAGCGGCCTCAGACCGTCGCCGTTCACGTCGTTTTTTTCCTGGTGCCGCAAGACCCTCATACCGCCCCACTGCTCATATCTTATAGTACGGAGCTTTCGAAGCCGCGGCAAATCCCATTGTGGGTGCCCAACACGCTCAAATAGGCGGTCGATCACCCCTCGGTCGGCTGGGGCGCCGACTTCCCGAATCGCTCCCGAAGCCAGGGACCTACCATGGCGTCGAGACCGGGTAACGATCCATTCTCGAAGGCCAGAATGACCCACAGGCCGAAAATCTCGATGATGTTCTTGTTGACGATCCAGTACGTGCCTTCCGCGCCCGCCTGTTTCAGCCAGAAGGCCGCGTCACCGTCGATTGGCGGATTGGCCAGGTAAAACAACGCAATGAGTCCCATCAGCATGATGGACGAAAAGCGCGTGAACAGCCCCAACAGAAGGAAGCCCCCAAAGATGGTCAAGATCCACATCACCGCCAGATCGTTGAATTGCACCAGAATCTCGTACTCGGTCATCTTCTGGAAGATGGGCGCCAACGGGCCATGGGCGTGCTTTAGATAGCCGATTCCGCTCCAGCCGCCCTGTTTGGCGAGTTTGATCAAGCCTTCATGTAAGCAGTGCCAGCCGATGGCCATCCGCAATAGGCTCAGACTGGCTTGCTGCCAACTGCTGTAGTTGGTTCTCGTGGTCACACTAATATCTCCGAATCGGTTTCAAATAACCCCAGAACGATCGTGCCGTCCGGGGCTCCTTTACGGGTTGGCGCACTTTCCCCTCCCCCGCCGGGGACCAGAAGCACACCCACACCGGGGTGAGTTTGACAATATTCGCGTGTCCACTCAACACCGAGTATGGAAAACGCCGTTGCCAACGCGTCGGATTTCTCGGCGCTCTGGCAAACGACAGTGGCCCCAATCGCCCCTGTGGCCATGGTTCCGGTGCGCGGGTCGACAATATGGTGGCGGCGAGAACCATCGATTTCGACAGTGGTTTCCCGAATACCTGAGGTCGCCATGCTGAGGTTGGAGAGCCGCAGTTCCGCGAGATTGCGAGAATCGTCATCCGGGTCTGTCACAGCTACACGCCAGCCAGTGTCCCATGGCGGCGTCCCCATGCCGTAATGGCTGCTTTGGCCGCCCTGAACATAGGCCAGCGGCATGCCTTCCTCACGCAACAGCCCGACTGCGCAGTCCAGCGCATAACCCTTGCCGTTGCTGCCGAAGTTCAACTCCAAGCCGGGCCGGTCAAAGGAGACAGCCTTGGTATCCGGGTGCAGCCGGACATGCTGCATACCCACCCGCCGCATGGTGTTCTCGATCTCATCCTGGCTGGGCACGCGATCCTGGCGCGTATGAATCCCCCAGATCTTCAACAGCGGTCCGGCGGTGATGTCGAACGCGCCGTCTGTCTCCTCCCACAAACTCAGGGACCGCTCGATCGGATCGTAGAGGTTCTCCGACACCTCGACCGGACGTTCGTGGGCGGTGGCGTTAAGACGACTCACGTCGCTCTTCTCTCGGTAGACAGTGAGTTGGCTCTCGACGCTGTCAACCACATCCAACGCCTTGCAACAGATCGGCACCGACCCCCGGCGATCCATCTCCCAGAACATTACCTCGAACGTCGAGGCCATCGCATCCCGGCGGACACACGTCAGGTTGCCGTATTCCTTCTCGCCGATTCCATGGATTTGCTGGGCGTCGATCTTCCCTTGGGTGAGCGCACTGACAGGCGCACCGCGCCGCTTGGGCTTGGGAAACAGGAAACTCCGGCGATTTCGCGCAATGTCGTTCATCAAACCACGACCTGGCCTATGAAGCAGATGGGATGTGGAGAGACGAATCGGTCGCTCTCAAGCAGCCTCAGCTTCCTCTTCGGCTTCTTCTTTGGCCTGAAAGTCTGAAAGCTGGAATCCGGTGACGATGTCCACGCGCGTACCCGAGGGCGTGATCGTGAAGAGTTCTTCCACTTTTTCGTTGAGCATACGGATACAACCGGCGCTTTTCCGTTGGCCGATGGTTTCCGGCCGGATTGTGCCGTGGATTCCAAGTCCGGTCTTCGCACCGTCGATGGTAACCAGCCCCATCCAGCGCGTGCCAAGTTCGTTCCCGGGGTCGTCCGGCTTGAAGACACCGCCCTTGGGGCTATACCAGACAGGGTTCTTCTCTTTGTTCTTGAGTTTGTACGCGCCTTCGGGAGTCTTATAGTCGAGCTCGCCCACACCGCAACGGTAGCGCTTCACAAAGCGCCCATCCTCCGTCAGCAGATAGATATAGCAGTCCTCTTTGTCCACGATCAACCGCCATCCCTGGGTGGGAACCTTGATGCCCTGTCCCGGTCTCAGTCCGCCGGTGAGCCGGTTGATGTTGATAAGAAAGTTGGCGGTACTGTTGTTCTTGACGGCGATGGCGTAGGGGCTGTCGCCGCGCTTGACCTTGTACAACACGCAGAACGAATCCAGCTGCGGCGAATAGAGCGCGGCGTGATTCATCTCCGACAACCGATCGAACGCCAATCCGAGCGCTTTCTTGCTTCCGGGCACTTCGATCACACGAAGGTAAAGCGCCTCGGCATCCTCGACGCGGCCCTTCTTCTCGAGCAGTTGGGCCTGTCCGACCTTGGCGATCGAGGCGAGTTCGGGATCGTCCTGCTCGGCGATTTCGTCAAAGAAACTCTGGGCCTCTTCCGGTGCGGTGTCAACCAAGGCTTGGGCCAGTTCCACCTTCGCTTGGGGAGCCCAAACACTCTCCGGGTGCTCTTCCACGATCTCTCGCCAAAGTTGAATCGTGGTCTCGGCCGCCTCCGGCTGATCGGTTTGCGGGTACGTGCGCGCCAACATCGAGACCAGCTCGGCCCGTTCTTCGAACCCTGGATACGACTCGTAGAGCGGGCGTAGCGTCTCAACCACATGCGCGGGCTTGTCATCCTTGAAAAACTCTCGAGCCGTCTCCATGGTTTCACGAGCTTCACGCGCCCGTAATTCCGATTTGAACAGGTACGCTCCAACCGCTCCGGCAATCAAGACGATGAGTAGAATGATGAGGGCAATGACGGTTCGCATGATGTTTGCTCTTTCGCGCTGTGGGAATCCTTCGAGTCGTTTCCAGAGTAACTGTCGTATCAGCGTATAACGTGCCAGCATTGGCCGGCAACACCAACCCCTCCTCAGACAGGCGCACGCCTCGAAAAAGCGCTCCCGCCACATCGAGAAAGGCAGATATAACGAAAACGGCTCCCCGGGGAGAAACGCAACCCTCGGGGAGCCGAAGAAAACAAACCTCAGAAATCGAACCGCCGTTAAGCGGCTTTCTTATCGCGCCGTTTCTTGCTTTTCCAGGCTAAAAGAACCGGTGCGGCAACGAAGATCGAGGAATAGGTTCCCACCACAACCCCGATGCACAGCGCGGCGACAAAGAGCCGCAGAATCTCACCCCCGAAGACCAGCATGACCACGACAACGAAGAAGGTTGTCGCCGAGGTGATCACCGTCCGGGACAGCGACTGATTGATGCTGTTGTTGATCACGTCACGCATATTGAGAATCGCCGAGCTGTAGTTCTCGCGAATCCGGTCGAAGACGACGATGGTGTCGTTCAACGAATAACCCACAATGGTCAACAATGCGGCGATAATCGGTAGATTGAACTCCCAGTTGAAGATCGAGAAGATGGCCATGGTCACCAGGACGTCATGCACCAACGCGGCCACGGCGGCCACGGCGAACCGGAGTTCGAAACGGACGGTGATGTAGGCCAGAATCAGAAGACCGCCAGCGAGCACGCACCAGAATCCCTGATACGCCAGCTGATGCCCGACCGCCGAGCCGACTGTATCGACAGCGCGGGACACGACGGCTGCTTCCCGTTCGGCTGTGGTAGAGTTCTCACCGGTGTAGGCGTCCCGCAGATCCTCAATGATCTTCACGGCCTCACTCTGGGTCTCTTCGCTCTCATTGGGATCGAGTTTGGTCTTGATATGGAACTCCGTTCCAGCGACCTCGGCGTCGGAGACACGCTGGATAATCAAACCGTCGGGGTGCCCCGCATCTTGGAGAATCTGGCGAATCTTGCCTTCATCTGTGGGTTCGCTGAACTCGACACGGACCAGCGATCCGCCGGAGAAGTCGATACCGGCATTCAAACCACCGTGCGCCACCGCCATGATCAGACCAAGAGCCACAATGCCCCCGGAGATGCTAAGAGGAATCTTCGCCTGGTCCACCAGATTCCACTTGGGATTCTGAAGCACGCGGAACGTGCCGACCGAAAGGCTCTTGTACTTGCCGGAACTCAGCGCCATATCGAAGACGATCCGGGTCACGAACAGCGCGGTGAACATGGAGATCAAGATGCCCAACATCAGGGTGACCGCGAACCCACGGATCGGGCCCGTACCGAACTGGAAGAGCACGATGGCCGTTAGCAGCGTGGTGACATTACTATCGAAAATGGTGAGGAACGCTCGGTTGTAGCCTTTATCGACCACCGCTTTGAGCGTCTTGCTGCGCTGGTTGCCCAGTTCCTCACGGATACGCTCGAAGATGAGCACGTTGGCGTCGACAGCCATACCGACAATCAGCACCGCACCCGCAACGCCCGGTAGGGTCAGCGTGGCCTTAAAGAAAGCCAGGGCCGCCAAGACGAAGATGAAGTTGAGGATCAGGGCTAAATCGGCAACCGCGCCCGCCCAGGCATAGTAAATAATCATGAAGACGGCCACGATCAGCACGCCGACGAAAGCCGAACGAATCCCCTGGTTGATCGAATCCTGCCCCAGGCTGGGACCCACAACCCGGTTCTCCGCAATCTTGACTTTGGCGGGCAATGCGCCGGCCCGCAGCACGATGGAGAGTTGGTTGGCTTCTTGTTGGTCGGCGATACCCGTAATCGTGGCGGGGCTACCGGCGGGGATTCGGCCCTTGATCACCGGTGCGGAATAGACGCGGTCGTCGAGGATGATCGCCAACCGCTGACCGACATTCGCCTCGGTGACCCGCTCGACGATGTTCTGGCCTTTATTAGAGAAGAAGAGATAGACCATCGGCTCATTGAAGTTCATCGAGTCGACGTCCATATAGGCGTTCCGCAACAACGCTCCGGTGATTTCCGCCCGGGACCTGATCAGGTAGAGTTGCCGAATAGCGCCCAGGTCCGGCGTCTGCTCTTCGCCCGACCACCGGAAGGTGTAATCCGACGGGATCACCGCCTGGGCCACAGAAGAGTGGATCGCAGCGCTCACGGCGCGGATATTGGCCGCGGAAACGGTAAACGCCGAAGTGCGAGACCCTCGTTCCTCCAAGAGCATGCTGGACAGGTCAGCTGCGGTACGGCTATCGAGATCCTCGATAATGTCGTGCGCGTCTTCCACATCCGCCAGGAGATGGAAGGAGAGCTGGGCCTGCGTCTGCAACAGCCCGGCCACCTGCTCCGGCCGCTCGATTCCCGGGATTTCGACGATGATCCGGCGGGGAGGCTGAATCTGGATAACCGGTTCGCTGACGCCGGTCTTGTTCACACGCTCCTCGACGACGGTCCGGGTGCTTTCCAGCGCGTTCCGCATCGCCTGATCGAACGGGATGTCGGGTTCGCCGTCGCCGTCGTTGTCGTTGTTCTTGATGACGCTCTCTTCGTCAACCTCAAGCACAACATGGACGCCACCCTGCAAGTCGAGACCCAACTTGATGATCTTGGCGCGCAAACCGTCATGATCTGCACGCGCCTCTTTGTAGCGGGTCGTCGCGGCGGCGAGTTCGGTCTTATGATCCTTGACCTGCAGCTTCAGGTCGTCGAGGTTGTCGTCGTTCTCGTCCAGGCGGGCTCGCTCAATTTCGTCCAGCAGATCTTCGACCTTGACGTTAAGCTGGTTCTCTTCTTCCGCGGCCGCACGCATCGCGGGCGAACTTCGTTGGTCTTCGTCCGGTAGGCTGTAGTATTGAAAAGAGGGAATTAACAGCCAAAAGGCGAACAGCAGCGCCAGAACGACTGTTGCAATCTTCCAAATAGGCACCTGATTCATGAGAAACACACGGCTCCTTGACTGGATACGTCTCCGCAATAGTCCGCGGGACGGGGCAGATCAAACGGTCACAGTAGGACGACTAGAAGTCTCTGTCAACGCACTACACGGGAAACCTCACCGAGATATTGCGGCGTATTCCCCCTAGAGTCGCCGCACCAGACGCCGGGCGAGCTGCTCCATGCGGAGAGTAATGAACTCACGCCTTCCATCCAAGCGGTCCGGCTGACAACCGGGAATGAAACCGTAACCCAGAACTCTACCGCCCCAATATCGGAAGGTTAACGAGAACTGACACGCAACAAAGAACCGCGCAATCGACATCCAGGGTTGACGTCCACTGCGGCAAGTCAGGACCATCGCCGCTCGCACACCCTTCAGATGACGCCCCACGACCCTGTCGCCGTCGTGAGAATCAAATTCAACCAAACGACGCCGGAGACGGTGGAAAAGCACGTGCAGATAGGGCGAGTAGGTCAGATTGTAGACCGGAGACCCGATCAACAGGAGATCGTTACGCAGCAGGCTGTCGCCGATCTCGTCGATCACTCTGTCCGGCCGCTCCAACGATTCGCCGTCCGGCAGTTCCCGGAAGCGCTCCGGGAGGACGATCCTCTCGATTTCCGCACCGGGGAGCCGAGTTTCGAGGTGCCGAATCAGCTCCGACAGCGAAAAATCCGAGTACCGGTCCCGTTCGTAACTCGCATACAGAGCCACGATCTTGCGCCCAGTGCCGGGTTCACGCGTGGCGTTTTTCATTCGATAGCAACTCTTGGGAGGCACATTAATCTGCCCAGATCGTGATGGGGTTGGTGAGGATCCACGGCCGGAGCGATCCCGTAATCTCGATCCAGGCTTCCATTCGATAGACCCCCGGTCCGGTTACAGCGTACGTGATGAAACGGGACTCGTCTTGCGCGGCGACCTCCTCACCGTCGAGCAGGATTCGCAGGCGGCACAGCGCGGGGACCTCTCCCTGCAATGTGATGCCCCGATGGTGAGGGATGCTGTCGCCCATGATTGCGGCGCCCGAGCGCTCCTCGCTACGCAACGCCGGAGTGTCGGCCATAAAAACAACCTCGCCGGAGGGCAACATCCAATCGAAAGCCAGGTAGGTATGCCCCAGACGCAACGCCTCATAGAGCCCATGGGCGAGCGACCTCGGCGCTCCGGGTGGGTCGATATCGTCGGGAGGGACCGGCACCAGTGCGAAAGTACCTACGTATGCGGCGAGATGGGGAAAGAGCCGATGGGCCCGGCGGCCGCCGATGCCGATTTCACTCAAATCTCCCTGCGCTCCAACCGCGGCGAGACCGCCGACGCCCGCTCCGGGGCGGCCCCACCCCGCGAGAGCGACCTCAGGCATATCGAAGAACGCGTCGTCCCAAGCCAGGAACCGGTGAGGGCCAGACGATTGCAGCGCTTTGCGCAGCTGTCGGCTCACCTTCGATCCTCTCTTCTTGCCTTTGAGTAAATCCGCTTGGACATCGTAAATCACACGGCAGGAGAACGGCGACGCACCTTCCGCCGAAGCGTCCGCGTTGTGGATAAACAGCGGACCGGTCCGCTCGATCGCCGCCGCCGGTCTGAAATCGATCCAGCCCGCTCGCCCGGAATCCATCAGGAAGACCGCCACGGTGCCATTCCGGGACAAGGCGTCGGCCAGAAACTCGAAATCACTGGTTCCGGGCAAAGGAATGTAAGAACTTGGGGCAATCACCAGGCGGTGGGTGGTGTGGCCGTCTTCGAGAACGGGGGTCTCGACGGTGCCTCTGAGAATCTCGAGCCGGGCCAATGCGTCCTTGTACCGGGATGATTCGATCCAACGTTCGACGAGGCTCCATCCTCCCCAAACCGCCAGGCCCACAAGCGCCAGAGCCACCAACGTCATACCCCAGCGCCGGGGCCTGAACCGTTGCCGGGGCCCGGTCCGGCGTTGCCGGAGTTTGACCGGTGGGAGTTGGAGGCTTTGTCGGCGGGCGGTCATGAGGCGTCTCGTCACTCGTTTCACTGTGATGCGGCAAACGCCGCGCTGGAGGTCAGCATACCAGTCTTTTTCCAGATAAGGCTCAAGCTCACCCCCAGACTGTCCGATACTCACACAGAACTTTTCTTGACAGAACTGATCGTGCAGGACCCACGCTGAGGATTAATCGGTTTGGGCGGCCAGACAAGCCTCTCGAGAAAGGATGCGCTTCTGTGACACCGGCTCGGCGTTCGAACCGTGTTGTCTTCTTTGCTTTTTGGTTGAGGTACAAGATCGGAATGGAGGATTCCGGCTATGGCCGAAGAGCAATCACCACGAAACTGCATTATCTGCGGAAGTAAGACGACGGGCGGAATGCCGGTCTGTTGCCGGTGTTTCTTTCAGTATGACTACCGATCCTACAACTGCAGCGAACTAGAGAAAAAGAAACCCACGCAATCGGCGGAGGAGTCATTCGAGTGGGACCTCGTCGCTCCAATGGAGCGGGAACCTGGGGCTCCCTCGCCGACACTGAACCGCACGCGCCCCCCCGACTATGATCTCATGCAGGGACCGGGGGATTTCCTGGAGAGACCAAGTGATCTCCCGGAAAGCCCGGAGGATTCGCGCGAAGCGTCAATCCCCTCACGCATCGCAGAAGCCTTCAGAAAGAAGCCGGTTCCTCGCGACCTACCTACCCTCGCGAATCAGACGTCGAAGCGCAAGTCGCCCAAGAAGCTCTTCTCGTCCTTCAGCTGGTTGCTCGACGGCCCTTAGATCGTGCGAAAGATTCCGGAGCGAAAAGCGTTCGATAGACGCTCCAGATAGATTATATGTGGTTCCAATAGCCGCCCCTTGGGGCGGCTGTTGCGATTCAAGGCGCGGATTCCAACGCACCCAAAGATATCCCGGATGTCTCATGCTACAATGCGTTTACACACGCGTATAAGGAGTTTTTGCGATGGAAGCACAGGCTATTCCCGCGGTGGGCGTCACCATCTTGCCACTCATTTTTGTCGGCGGTTTCTTTGCGGTCATCGGTCTGGTGACGACCGCCTTCTGGATTTGGATGTTGGTGGACTGCGCCATGAACGAGCCCAGTGAAGGCAACGACAAGATCATCTGGATTTTGGTCATCATCTTTACGCACTGGATCGGCGCGCTGATTTACATTCTGGCCCGGCGGCCGAAACGGATCGCGGAATTCGGGAAATAGCCCGGGGCGTCGTGTGGTGCATCACGAAGACGGAGGGAACTGAACGGATGGAACTTCTCGGCCTGTTGATTCTCCCGTTGTTCTTTATGGTCGGCCTTGCGATTCTGGCATTCTGGATCTGGGTGCTCATCGATTGCGCAACGAAGGAACCGAGCGAAGGCAACGATAAGATCGTCTGGATAATTGTGATCGTGCTCACGGGCATTCTCGGGGCGATCATCTACGTCTTTGCCCGCCGCCCCGGACGCATCGCGGAGTTCGGCCGGTGACCTGTTTGGACAGTAACCCGCCCGGTCACTCGAAATCGTACGATTTGCAGACCTGGATACGGGGATCGTCCAGCCCGCCGCCTACCGTGAATAAGTAGAGCGTCTCCAGGCCCGTCGGGACTTTGAGGGTGAAGCTGACGTCGTCGTCGAAGAACGCGCCGATACCGGTGCCGCTCACACCGGCGGCTTCCGCGCCAAGGTAGAGCCCCTGACCGATCGCGCCCGCCTCCACGTGCACAACTCGGTAGGCTCGCTCGCCAAACAGGCGTACGGCGGCGGGAAAATCGGCCATCATGGCCACCGCGAACGCGGAATCACCGGCGATCTCTTGCCCCAACGCCAGCCGCGCCGCGAGGCCGCGAACGTCGCCTCTCTCTTGTACCACCAACCCGTGGGCCGCACGGTCGTAATAATAAATACCGGAGTCGATCCCGTCGACACGATGGACAAAGATAAAGAGGTGCACGAAGAAGGCCCCGCCTATACCGTGACGAAAAGAGCCCCCGTCACCGGGATAACTCTCGGTAGCTCGTCGCAAGATCGCGCCCAGCGCGCGGCATTGATCCTCGTGCGACCGTCGAACCCGACCGCCGACCGCCGCTGCCGCACCAGCGTCCAGAGGTCGACGTCTTTCTGTTCCGCCCCGCTCAAGGGTATTGTCTCC
Organism: uncultured bacterium; assembly: GCA_964436365.1. Taxonomy (GTDB): domain Bacteria; phylum Hinthialibacterota; class Hinthialibacteria; order Hinthialibacterales; genus CAYTDF01. The sequence continues at coordinate 10,700 of CAYTDF010000045.1, forward strand.
CCGGATCGAAGCGGCTCTGTTCCACCGGGATCCGGGACGCTTGGCACAGCGCTCGCCGTCGCTGTGTGGATCTGAGCGATCGTACGATACTCGAATGCGGATTCCGACAGCGCGTTCGGCGATCCGTGAAAAGCGAGCGAACCGTCAGAAGCCTCGACGAACCCAAGGTCGACTGTGTCCTCTGTGGAGGCGGCAACCAGAGCCGCCGGGAACTCGTCGGTGTCGCAGAGACCAAATGCCTCGGCGACCGGACCGTCGTCGAACAGAAGCCGGTACTCAGGCCGGTAACCGAGCCCCTGAAGAGATTCGCTAACGCAAGCCAGCGCGTGCCCGAGATCGTGTAGACAATAACGAAACGCCCGGTCGCGGTACTTCCATGCTTGCCGCCACACAATCGAACTGAGCAAAACCGTCACCGGACCGGGGGGCACATCTGCCAGCTCCCGCAGACGGCGCAGCAGCGGCCGTACGTCACCTTTCGCGCGGCATTCCAATGCGAACGTGTCGACCCGGAAGTGATAGAGACCGTCGGGAAGACCCTCGACACCGCAGACAGCGACGTGGGTTTCGGTCGGCTGGAGATTCCCAGCCGAGGGATTGACTCGCAGTGACCAACGAGCGCCCTGGCTCTCGATCTCTTTCCAGGCCGAGATCGCGACCGAGTAATAGAGAAACTGGGAAAGACGTTGCAGGTTCCACGGCAGTGGCTCGATCGGATGACGCTCGAAGTAACCGGCTTCGGGGGGGCGTTCGGGCGGGGGCAACGGGACCGTTTCGGTACCGATGTATCGCCGAAACGGATCGGGTTGATTGGCCCAGTCCAGCCCCCAGCCTCCGCCATGCAGTTTCTCGACGGTGTGCTTCGTGGCCGCGTGGTACCGGTAGGAGACGGTCGAAGCGATATCTCGCTCATTCAACGTATTCATGTTCGAGAAGGTGAACCGCACAACGGCGCGAAAAACGACAACGGGAAACCTCAAAGAGAGAGCTTACGGAACTCCACCGGCGTTGACAGGGATGTCAGTGATAGGGCTTCGCGCGCCGCGTCAGCGAAATTTCCAAGAAATGACGCGAAAAATGAGCGGAAAAACTTGACAAACGGAGGTAAAATGCCTTAGCGTGCGGGATGCTCGAACGTCTGTACAAACTCCTCAAGAAGAAACCCCGTCGTGTCGAGTTCGATTGTTTCGAAGTGGAACCGGATTCAGTCGAAGGGGGACTGGTCAGAAGTTTCTGCCTTCCGCGCCAGCGAGTCGTTCACGAGCCACAGATCAAGCGCCCACGGCACAAGAAACCCCAGCGGTAGACAGCATCCCTGAACACAGAGACGCAGAAGTGCGACCCATTGGTTCTTTTCTTGTGGGGGATTGTGTCTGGTATTGGATTCGCTGACTTGAGACCGCCGGACAGAGCCGTCTTAGAATACGGGCGCGTCGTCGACTTCTTCTTCCCAGTAGAGGAACCGCCCACACCCTTCACAACTCACGAAATCTTGACCGCGCCGGGCCAACTGGATGGTGTGGGGAGTTAAACAAACATGACACGCACCGCAGTGGCCGTCGTTGGCCGCTGCCATGGCTACACCGCATTTCCCGTTGAAAATGCGGTCGAAACGTTTCAGTAGGGGTGGAGGAACGTGCCCGGCGACCTCGTCCGATTCGGCCCGGGCAGATGCGATAAGAGCGGAAAGCCGGTCTTCCTCAGCCTTGAGGAGATCGATCCGATCCTGCAGAGCGTCTTCCTTTTCGGAGGCCTTGGCCTCTTTCTCTTTGACGAGAGCGGCGGCCTTCTCACCCTCTTCCATGGCTGCAACGACCTCCTCTTCGAGTCGGAGTTCGCGCTTTTTCAGGGTCTCGATCTCGATCGTGGAGGCCTGGTATTCCTTGTTGTTCTTGATCTGAAAGAGCTGGGCGTCTTTCTTCCGTTTTTCTTCTTGAACTTCAGTGAGGAGTTTTTCTTTGCGGCGTTGCTGGAGTTCCGCCTGCTGATGGGTCTCTTTCGCCCCATCGGCCTCGGCCTTGAGTCCATCCAACTCGGCTTGCACCCCCGCTCGCTGTCTGGGCAGCTCGGTCAGTTGGGTTTCCAATTGGTACAGAGCGCCCTTGGCCTTTTGAAGGTCTATCAGGATAACAAGACGGGGATCCATTAGTGGTTACGCACTCTCTTTATCCAGCGTTGGAGCCTCATTCAGAAGAATCGGGGCGGGGGAACTTGTCGTCGAACGCGTCGATCATCGTGGCCATGAACTTGGCGGTTGTGATCTGGTCAGGCGGACGCATGTCGGGACCGTTGAACGCGAGAATGTAGTTACACGTGATCCTGGTCACCATTTCAGCGCGTGTCTCATCGTCAAGTAGTTTATACATTTTATCTTTCACTCACACTCGATGGGTTCCACAGAAAGCGGTGAGAAGCGAGGCCCATCACCAAACAACCTTCCGCGAGTTTCGAGCGCCTCCCAAAACTGGTTTCCGATTCGCAAAGCGTTTCGCCGCCGGTTACACCGGTGCGTTCTGCACGCGATCGTGAAAGAATTCTTGGGGAACGCCCCGGTGGCAGAGCCACCCAGACGAAGAAACTACCCTCAACCCGCGCTTCGGGCAACCCGTGTGGCCTATCGGGTCACTCCACACGCCCGCCCTTTGCCGCTCCACCCGGCGGCCTCTAGACTACAAACCGGCGCGTCGCCAGGCGGCTCGCCTCTTTTGGCAAGCGCAAACAACGACCAGGGAGTGGCCCACCCATGGCTAGCAGTTCCCCCCAATCCCCACAAACCAGCCCCGAACAGATCCAAGCCTCCTCCGAACCGGCCTCAAAGGATTCAGCGGCAGCCGAGCCCACTTGCGGCGGGACACGAACCATGGACATGGTCTGTCCGTTCCACGCGGACAAAGCGTTCTGTCTCTATCCCATGGCTCCCAAGAGAGACCAACCCACCCCAAGGGAAAACAAGTTGCTCGGGGCGCTCGGTGAGCCCGTACAGAGCGAGACAAAGGTCGGTTGTAACCGCTGCACGATCTTCCGGCAGGTCTGGAAAACGAAGATGGGGCCGATGGAGCAACTGCAGTTCCTGCTCCGGCGTCTACGAGAAGGCGGAAAAGACCTCTTGAGAGGCCGTGGAAACCGCGCGGCATGAATCGCCCCGGGAGGCTGCTATGACCGAAACGCGGCCGACACCCACGCAAGACCTCGAAACGGATAACGTCGCCGAGACCATCGCTTGCGTTCGGCTGGTCTCCCAAGATCCAGAAGCGCTCGACCACGAGATGCTTTGGGGCGCGATCGTGTTGACCGGTCTTCTGATGGTTTGGATCCTACCGCCAGAGATCCTCCAGTTAGCGCCCAAATGCCCTTTCAAGGAGTTCACCGGATACCCCTGCATGAGCTGCGGAGGAACCCGGGCGCTCGAAGCCTTCGTGCACAACCGATTCACGCAGGCGCTGGGATACAACCCACTGGCCGCGTTGGCATTCGTCTGTGCCGCGCCATACATCCTCTACGCTACATTCGCCGTACTCTTCCGCACGCGACGCATCCGTTTCCATCTCCGTCCGCCCTGGTCCAACGTGATCCGCGCCACGCTCCTGGCGTCGGTGTTGCTCAACTGGGCCTACCTGCTTTGGGATGGACGCTAGCGCGCTCTATATTTCTTTCACAGCGACACACAGAACCGACAATCCCGGAGGGAGGCCCGGTCCGGTGATCAGCGGTGCCTCTGCAGTAAACGCCGCGCGGAGCAAGCCATTGACGATGGGATGGCGGTGAGAGTTGTCGGGCCGGGGGCCGTTCGGCCCCGGAGAGGGCCGGTGGAGTAGACGACGGTAGGTTCGCCATAGAAAGGCCGCAGGGAAAAGAAAGAGATTCATGCCCGACCGATGTTCGATCGTGAGTCCGGACTCCTCGACAAGCGTATAGAACCGGCTCGGGCTGTAGCGACGGACATGCTGATTGACCACATCGTGATCGCCCCACAGGCCGGGAAAGGCGGGAACGGTCAACAGAATGCGCCCCCCCGGCCGACAAACACGAACAATCTCCGCCAACGCGCCCGCGTCATCCTGGATATGTTCGAGAACGTCGAGCGCCGTGACCAGATCGTAGAGATCGTTCTCGAGCGGTAGTTCGAGCAGATCGGCTTGACGGACACTCTTTTCTTCACGCTCGCCGCAGTACGCAACCGCCTTAGCGCTGCTGTCGATTCCGTCCACGTCGCCAAATTCCCGAAGCATGGCCAGGTTGATCCCCGTGCCGCAGCCCGCATCGAGAATTCGACGATGCTCGGCTGGGGGAAGCCGCTTGGCCAACAGCCGCCGGATAATGAACCGCCGGGAGACAAACCACCAGTTGTTCTCTTCGAATTCAGCGTATTCGGCGTAGTAGTCTTCGCGCACGTTTCTCTGTCGTTCCTTTTGAGCGTTTCTCGAAAGTACTTCCCTAGAGCGCGCACGCAGTGCCCACGAAAGTCGGGCGTTTCGCGTCCTTCAATCGGAAAGAACTTCTGGGAGACACTATAGAATCCATAGGGCGTCTCTCGAAAGGATGAACGCCCCAGCGGTCGTCGCTGAGGCGTTCGCAAACCTTTGCCAATCCGGCGAGTAGAGCCGAATCTGCCTAGATATCGTCGTTCAGGAGATCGGCCGGGACAATCTGCCCCGGATCCAGAATGTAAATCTCCAGTTTGTCCACAAACATTTGAATGGGAGGTGTACCGACCTCCCCCGTGTTGGCGGCTTGAACGATCGGCAATGTGCTGAGTCCCGGCGGGTTATTGTGATGCGTCACAATCTTGTATCCCTGCTGGAACTTGCTGCCGTCGGCAATGATATTCATGGAGATCGAATTGTCGTAACTTCCATCCAGTGT
>CAYTDF010000046.1:0-2816 GCA_964436365.1 uncultured bacterium
CGGGGCGAGGGGCCGGCCTTCGTGCAGGCGGTGACCGAGCGCTGGGAGGGCAGCCGGGGGTGGAGCTGCACGTGGCGGGGCCGGCGAACTGGCTCGAAGCGGGCCGGTCTGTGCGTTGGGAGCCGAATTCCGACCTGCAATACACCGCTCATCCGTGCAATATGGTTGCCAAAGGACACTATGCACGCGCGTTTTATGTCTGGGGGCTGCAACGCGCGATCCGTGAGGCGCAACCGGATGTGATCCAACTCCTCGAAGAATCCTGGGCGCTCTCTAGCATGCAGGTGGCTCACCTGGCCGGAGAGACGCCGCTGCTTTTCTATACCTGGGAGAACATTTACCGCGATTTCGAATACCCGGCCCGTCTGTCTCCCATCTACGCACGCATCGACCGGCGTTTGCACCGCCAAGCTAGAGGAGCTGTCTGCGCGACCGAGGGGGCTTGCGATGTATTGGTACGTAAGGGATTCGAGAGGCCTGCCGCAGTGATTCCGTACGGCATCCCGGAGATGTTTTTTGAAAACCCGAAGACCGAACCGGAAGAGCGCGAACCGTTCACGATTGGCTATGTGGGCCGCATGATGGCCATGAAAGGCGTGGACCTCTTGTTGCGTGCCGCGCGCCGCGTGCCGGATAGCCGGGTGACGTTGGTCGGCGGCGGAGAGGGTGAGGATTTCATCGCGAACACGACGGCCGAGCTGGGTATGGAAGACCGGGTGACTCATATCCACGCGGTCGCAGAGACCGAGGTGGTCGACTGCTTGAAACGAATGGATGTGCTGGTCTTGCCCAGCCGTACGACCTCGGGTTGGAAAGAGCAGCTGGGACGAGTTCTGATCGAGGCCATGGCTGTGGGTGTTCCCGCGATCGGCTCCGATTCAGGCGCGATCCCGGAAGTTGTGGGCGACGCCGGTCTGATCTTCAAAGAGGATGACGTCGACGATCTTTACGCCACGATCGAAAAAGTCCGACAAGATGAAGACTTGCGCGCGAGGCTTTCTGTCGAGGGTCGGCGCCGGGCTCGCGAGCGGTTCACCTGGAAGCGGTTTGCCGAGTCGCTTGCCGGGTTCTACCGCGAACTCGGCCTGATGTAATCCTCGTACGCCTGCGGTCCGAACGGTCTGGACTGGCAAACCGCAGGGAAAACCAGCACTCTGCTACGGCTATTGCCAACGACTCTGGGACTTGAAGAATTAGGAACGATGCCGAAATATACCGACGACCTTTTTTCAATCACATCCAAATCCACGGTTAACCTCTCATTTCATCAATCCATGATCGCCGACCGGCGGCGTCTGCGGACGTTTTGCGACGGTGTGCGGCAAGCGGTTCAAGCCGGGGATGTGGTGATGGACATCGGTGTGGGCACCGGGGTCCTGACGCTCGCGGCGATTCAGGCCGGTGCTCGGCGGGTGATCTGTGTGGATGACGACGACATTATTCTGCATGCCCGCGAGACGTTTAAGCGTAACGGTTGCGCGCGGAAGACGCGCTTGGTGCGGGGCAACATCCTCAACATCAAGTTCACCGGACCGGAACCGGATCTGGTCGTGTCGGAGCTCTTGGGAAGCTTCGCCCTGGCCGAGAACCTCACCGAGATTGCGTATCACGTGCGCGAGCAGTTTCCGTCATTGACTCGTTTTGTCCCGGAATGGTTTGAGCTCTTTGTGGTTCCGGTCGAGCACAACGCTCTGAACGCCGCCGTACGTGAGTTTGACAAACCGTGCGAGGGCATGGACCTCACTCACCTCACGGCGCCCGCGCTCAACAACGTCTATGCGCACAACATGACGCCGCGCCATCACTTGGGCGATCCCGAGATGTTGGCCCACGTGGATATGCTGGATATCGACGACCCGGATATGAATGTGCTCACGACCTGCGACATCACCCGGGCGGGGACGTTGCACGGTTTTTCAGGGTGGTTCCGCTCAAAAGTGTACGGTGATTCGTACATGGAGACGGGGCCGTTTTTCCCGCGCGTGCACTGGGAAGACGTCTTCTTTCCGATCGAGACACCGCTTGAGGTTCGCCCCGGCGATGTCGTCAGTTTTCGCTTGATTGCGCTCTGTCACGGTTCGGGAGATATCTGGGCGTGGACGATCGAAGTCCAACGCCGAGGAAAGATCATCGCATCGAGCCGTCTCAACTCCGACTACAGACTTCCTCAGGGAAGAGTGCTCGAACGTACCCGGGTCAAACTGATTTGACGTCCCTGGCCGCCGTGTCTCCAACCGCTACGTAGAGTTTCAACGGAGGAGCACCGCTGGATCGAGAAGCCGTTGGACCCCGAGACGGGTGAGCCGGTGGATGCCGAGCAGCGCTTCGATCCCTACCGGACTGTGGTCAATGTGCAGGGCCAACCGTACGCGGTCACCTGGCTTTTCGGCTCGTTCCGTGTGGAACCCCTGAGTTCGCCGGTTGGGAAATGGGAGGGGTATCGGTAATTCACGTGCTCCTCGATACAGAATTGGCAATGAACCACGAAGTGCACGAAAGAGCCACGAAAAAAGTGGAAGAAGACTGTGTCTTGCACCGGCTGCTGAGTTTCTTTCTTGAAAGCAATTCCCTATGCCACCCGGGTTTATGTTTCCCGTTCGCTTTGATCTCGTGCAAACCAGGTGTCATCCGGTCTTGAACTTGTGCCCCTTGATACATCTGTCTTCTTCGAAGCCAGCGACAAGCAGGATGCATGTCGTACCCAGGTAGAAGAAGCCTATGCCACCTAATTTTTCCCGCGCACTTCGCGGTGTTAATCTTGAAAGCAAAAGAAGTAGAGCCTTACGGCTCCACTTCACTCAAGAACGCGGATGTGT
>CAYTDF010000046.1:2826-15547 GCA_964436365.1 uncultured bacterium
ATGGAGACACGGGATCTTGAGGATCCCTTTAGTTGTCACCCGGGTGACTCACCGTTCTGACATTGTAGGTGATCGACATGCTTTGGGGTTCGCGAAGTCCCTTGATGGGGCACCCCTTACACATATCACAATCCGGTCTGGCCGGATCACAGACGAAATACTCCTGAATGCGAATCTTGCTCGGCTTGTACATCGGGCAGCAACACGCACGCTCGATAGCCAAGCCCCGGTTCACTTCAGCTCTATTCGTTGTTTCATCTCGTAGCATAGTTCGGCGAATCCTCCCCGAGGATCGGTTTCCTCTATTGGCTTGTTATTCGCACTCTTGGTGTCTCTCAAGATGAAATGTCCGTTCGCCGTTCGAAGGAACGGTTTCCCGGACGGCCCCAATGAGGCCGTTTTCCGACAAAACCCTTGTTCAACACCTTAACCCGACAAGGTTGCAGTCTACCAAAGCCCGTGGCGGGCCGCAAATATGTCGGTATTCATACGGATGCGCTCTCCGTGCTCATCAGCATATCTGTATATGATTCAATCACTTATCTTGTTCCTTTCCTCTTGTCTCGCAGGGTTACAGTCGAATCTTCTCTCGGTCCCGACCGATGTTCCGGCACGTTTTTCGGCTCATTTGCCATCGGCTTTCCGATTCTGTCCGGGACCGTTACCCTCTCAGTGATGGTGTGGTACGGATCGATTCTCTCATCTCTTTCGTCACGGCTCGTTTCCTCGGTGGGTTGCGTTGGGGTCTGCCTTGCGTTCATGGGGTGTGCCTCCGAGACACAACGCCAAACCCAGCTGTTGAACGACGTCGGGTCACTGGAGTATCGGCTAAAGCTCTACGAATCGGTCAGCCGCGACGCGCATACAGAGAGTTTCGGCGCACTCTCCGAACTGAAACAGCTTGTTGACCGGGCGGGCGCGGCCGTTACTCAACGCCAGAAGCACGTTCTTCGCAAGATCGGGATTACGAAGCAATCCTCTACCCCACAAGCGAGTTTGCCAAACAAGCCGCAATCCACAGACCCGGTCCAAGAATCACCTTCCCCGGAATCTCTACCGGAATCCCCTGCGGCGGTCTCCTCGCCCGAGGAGCCGAGCGCTTTCCCTCCTCCGGAATCGGCCTCCCAAGTGGATGTACGGTCCGTCGCTCTTTTCCGAGACGGGTATGCCGCCTATCAACGCGGTGAATACGAACGCGCGGCGGTTGGATTCCAGACCGCCTATCAGGCCGCCGAGACACCCGCACAACAGGCCCGCTCGCTGTATATGTGTGGGCAGGCCTACTATGTGATCGGGGAATGGTCCAAAGCCGAAGCCTGTTTTCTGGAGGTTCGGCGCTCTTTCCCGGAGAGCGCAATCATCCCCGCCGCACTGCTCAAAGAAGCCTACGCTCTGCTCGAACAGGGGAAACGTGTCCAAGGCCGAGGTCTCTTGGAGGAACTGGTGCAACAGCATCCGGATTCTCAGGAGACCTATCAAGCGGGCGAGCGGCTGAAAGAGCTGGCTTCGACGTAGTCTCGATGTCCGCGACCGTACGGAAAACCATGCCGAAAATCATTGTTGTTGGAAGCGCTAACGTGGACCTGAATGTCCGCGCGTCCCGGTTGCCCTGCGCGGGCGAGACGCTCACCGGAACGGGATTCGACCGGGCCATGGGGGGGAAGGGCGCGAATCAGGCTGTCGGAGCGGCTCGTCTGGGTGGCCGCACCACTTTCCTGTGCGCTGTCGGTGACGACCCATTCGCTTCGGAGTGCCTCGCCGCGTACGAACGCGATGGAATCGATCTCTCCTTGGCCTTGCGGCGCGAGGGGGTCGCTACCGGGGTGGCTCTGATCACAGTCGCCGCCGACGGTGCGAATACCATTGTCCTCGCGCCCGGAGCCAACGCCACGTTGCGGCCGGGAGATCTAGATCCGCTCGAACGGGTGCTGGAGCCCGGCGATCTGCTCCTGTTGCAGCTGGAGATCCCATTCGAGACCGTGGAGCGCGCGGTGGATTTAGGCGCGGAACGCGGCGCGCGCGTCGTGCTCGACCCCGCGCCCGCGCTTCCCGACGGATTGCCACAGGCGCTCTATCCGAAACTCTTTGCGCTCCTGCCCAACGAAAGCGAAGCCATGGCTCTCTGTCCCGACGCGCCCGATACGACGGACCTGGAGGCTGTCGCCCGGCGGCTGCAGGGGTGGGGTGTCGAACACGCGATAGTGACCTGTGGCACTGACGGGATCATCTGGGCCGCCGCGGGAGGTGTGCGTAGTTTTCCAGCGCACAAGACGCAGGCGGTCGACACGGTCGCGGCCGGTGACGCGTTTGCCGGTGGTTTCGCGGTGGCGTTGGCGGAAGGCAAAGAGGTTCCAGAAGCCATCGCGTTCGGCCAGCGGGCGGCGGCGGTTTCTGTTGGCCACCGAGGTGCGCAGCCCTCCCTTCCGACCCGCGCCGAGGTGGATGCCTTTTCGGTGGTGTAGGTCGCAATTCGCCGAAGGGACGGGTAACCTTTTTTCTCTCAACACGAAATGCGAGACGAATTGGAAGTTCAACCATCATGACCCTGCAATTTACCAACACCATGGGGCAGTCGCTCCAAGATTTCGTGCCGCTCGTGGCCGGGAAGGCGGGTCTGTATACGTGCGGCCCCACGGTCTATGACTACGCGCATATCGGGAATTTCCGAGCGTATCTCTTTGAAGACGTTCTGCGCCGGTACTTGGAGTTCTCGGGGATTGATGTCCTGCATGTGATGAACCTCACCGATGTCGAAGACAAGACCATCCGCGCCGCGAACGAGGCCGGGGTGACGATCTTCGAGCACGCTGAAAAATACGCCGCCGCCTTTTTCGAGGATGTCGAGACCCTCGGACTGCTGCCCGCGAAACACTACCCGAAAGCCACCGATCACGTCGACGAGATGATCGATATGGTCCGGAAACTGGAGGCCGGGGGGCATACGTATAGCTCCGACGGGTCTGTCTATTACCGTATATCCACCTTCCCGGAGTACGGCAAACTCTCCGGGATTCGACCGGACGATCTACAAGCTGGCGCGCGGATCGATTCCGACGAGTACGAGAAAGAAGACGCGCGGGATTTTGTGTTGTGGAAGGGCTGGCGGGAAGGCGAGCCGAAATGGGAGTCTCCCTGGGGAGCGGGGCGACCCGGGTGGCACATCGAATGTTCGGCCATGTCGCTCAAATACCTCGGCAAGCATTTCGATATTCATTGTGGCGGCGAGGACAACGTCTTTCCCCATCACGAGAACGAAATCGCCCAAAGCGAAGCCGCTAACGGCGAAACGTTCGTCAATTACTGGATGCACTGCCGTCATCTTATGGTGGATGGCGAAAAGATGTCCAAGTCCAAGGGGAATTTTTACACGCTCCGGCAACTGTTGGAGATGGGGCATAAGCCTCACGCGATTCGCTACCTGTTGCTCTCCTCGCATTACCGGCAGCCGTTGAACCTGACCATGGACGGACTCAACGCGGCCGAACAGACCGTGCGCCGTCTAACCGATTTTCACACGAGGCTGCAGGAAGCTGCGCGCGCCGGTGCGGAAGGCGAACTCTCCGAGCGGATTCGGTCCGTCGCGGAGAATGTGCTCGACGGTTTCAAACAGCACATGGAGAACGATTTGGATATCGCCCGGGCTCTGAGTGTGGTTTTCGACGGCATTCGCGATGCGAACCGCTACGCCGACACCGACGGAGTGACCCAGGGCGACGCCACTCACCTTCTCGGGATGTTGACGCGACTCGATACGGTGCTGAATGTCCTCGGCGAACGCGAAGAGGTCTCGCTCGATGGGGAGATCGAGGCGTTGATCCAAGAACGTATCGATGCCCGCAAGGCCAAGAACTTCGCGCGCGCGGACGAGATCCGCGACACGCTTCAGGCCCAGGGGATCATCCTGGAAGACAAGTCCGACGGCACCCGCTGGAAACGTGTGTAGAGGAGGCGATCACGTGGTTACGCTGCGGAGACCTTTGGGATCGAGGGCGTCGCGGAGTCCATCGCCGAGCAGGTTGAATCCGAGCACGGAAAAAGCCAAGGCGGCCCCTGGGAAGATCGAGGTCCAGGGGGCGTCGACGAGGGCTTCGTACCCGGTCATGATCATGCTGCCCCAGCTGGGTGTGGGCGGTTGCGCGCCGAGCCCCAGAAACGACAGACCCGCCTCGGCCATGATGGCGGAAGCTAACCCCATGGTCCACCAGATCAACGCCGGAGCGAAACAGTTGGGCAAGATGTGCTTGAACATGATGCACGCGCTGCTCGCGCCATACGCTTGGGCGGCGACGATGTAATCGCGGCTGCGCACGGTCAAGACCTGCCCGCGCATCAAACGCGCCATCGTGGCCCACGACACCGATGCTAAAGCCACGAAAATCGCCCAGAGCCCTTCACCCAACAGTACCGCGATCGCCAACACCAGAAGCAGGAATGGAAACGCCATGGTGATATCAACAAGCCGCATGATCACCTGATCGGTCTTGCCTCCGAAATACCCGGCCATACAGCCTAGAATCACGCCGATCACCAACGCCGCCGATCGCGAGCTCACGCCGATCACCAAACTGATCTGCGCACCGTGAACCACACGGGAAAAGACATCCCGGCCTAGCTCGTCCGTTCCAAATGGATGTTGCAACGAGGGTTTTTGATAGCGGTCGCGGAGCGAGCTCTTCAGAGGATCGTAGGGCGAGAGCAACGGCGCGAGAAGCGCGGTGACGACCAAGATCAGAGAGAGGATTCCCCCGGTGATCACTAGCGGGTTCTTACGTATTCGCTGGAGGGAGCGTCGATCAAGCATATTCGATCCTCGGATCCATCCAGGCGTAAAGAATGTCGACGATGAGATTGATCAGTACAAAAACTACGGCACAGAAGAGTACCGACCCCGAAATGACCGCGTAATCGCGCGTGGCGATGGCGTCGACCATGAAACGGCCCAACCCGGGCCAGGCGAATACGGTTTCGGTGAGGACCGAGCCGGAGAGATAACTGGCGAAGTCCAAGCCGATCACCGTCACCACCGGAATGAGTGCGTTGGAGAAGGCGTGCCGGAAGATGACCCGTACCGGCGAACATCCCTTCGCGCGTGCCGTACGCAGGTATTCCTCGCTCATGACCTCGAGCATGTTGGCGCGGGTCATCCGCGCCAAAAGCGCGACCGACTGCGTGCCGAGGCAGATCGCAGGCAGGATTAGGTATTCGATCCCCTCGAAGCCCGAGGGAGGCAATAGCCGTAGATGAACCGCGACGATCAGGATGAGGATCTGCCCCAGCCAGAAAACCGGAGTCGATATTCCTAGCAACGCCAGCACCATCGCGATGCGGTCGTACCAGCTGTCGGGCATCAGCGCGGAGACCAGTCCGGCTGTGACCCCCAACACAATCGCCACCAGCATCGCCGACCCGGCGAGCAGCAATGTGTTGGGGAAATGCTCCGCAATCAATGACGTGACCGAACGGCCTTGATTGACGTAGGAGCGGCCCAAGTCGCCGCGGAGCGCGTTTCCGATGTAACTGAAATACTGCACGACGAGCGGCCGGTCGAGCCCCAACTCGCGCTCGATACGTGCGCGTTGTTCGATACTCAATTCGCGCTGTCCGCTGAGCATCGCGATGGGATCGCCGGGTGCGACACGAGCCAGGAAAAAGACGACCGTCGCCACACCCCATAGGATCGGTACGAGTAGAAGCAGACGGCGTATGATGTAGGTTGTCATTCGGTTGAGATTCCGCAGTCGTCTCTATTCCGCCGCTTTTTCCGGTTCCACGGTCTCTTCAACCGTCTCTTTCGACTCTTCGCCAGTCTCGTCCAGTGTCACGTTCATGTAGCGGGTGCCGTTGAAGATGACCGGCTCTCGAAAGCTATGTACGCGGGGTTGAACGACACGCAAGACGGAGCGATGCCACAAGAAGATCGCCGCGCACTGCCTGTAGAGCCGCTGGTCCGCCAGGCGGTAGAGGTGGATTCGCTCTCCTTGGTCGAGTGTGCTCTGGGCCTTGTCGATCAAGAAGTCGAAATCGCTGTCATTGAAGTACTTGTTTGTGGGCCGCGCACCGCAGAAGAGCGGGTAGAGAAAGTTATCCGCATCGGCGTAATCCGCGTACCAGTTGTAGTAAGCGATGTCGAACTCACCGCGATTGCGCATCTGGCGAAATGTGGACCACTCGCGACGGGTCAGTTTCAGACGAATGTTGACCGCCGACAGCTGATCCTGAATCGCTTCCATGTAGGTTCTGATGTTCCCTTCGATGCTGGTCAGCAACACTTCACATTCAAATCCATTGGGCAGCCCGGCTTCGGCCAGCAATTGGCGCGACGCATCGGGATCGTGGGGGAACGGTACCACTTCTGGATCGTACGACACGAGTCCCGGCGGGATCACTCCATGCGCTTGTGTGCCCATGCCCTCGCGTACAGTTTCCAGGATCAATTCGATGTCGAGAGCCTGAACGATGGCTTGTCGAACGCGGAGATCGTCAAACGGTTTGCGGGTGGTATTGAAGACGAGGAATTCAGTGTTGAGCTGATCGATCTTCAGCCGATGTTCGTCCCATCGGTCATCGTTGAGCCAGCGCCGGACTTGTGCTCCGGGGATGGTGACGACATCCAAGCCATTGGTTTCGAACTCGTACACAGCGGTCGAATCCTTTGGAATGATTCGAAACCGGATTTCCTCGATCGCGGGTTTCTCTCCCCAATAGTCTTCATTGCGAACGAGCACGATTTCGGAATCGTGTGTCCAGTGATCCAGTTTCCAGGCACCGTAGCCACCCGGTTGCTCCTCGAAGGCGATTCCCTTCTCTTCGGTCTCCCGAATCGCGGTGGCGCTGACCACCATCGCGGCGGGCATGGAAAGCAGGGAAAGAAACGGAGCGTAGGGCTTGGTGAGCGCGATGGTCAGCCAGCAGTCGTCCCTATCGGTGATATCGGGGAGGTCGTCCGGCCATACGCCACCCAACCTCGCCCACGCCGCCACGTTGTCCAAGACGGTGATCCCGGGGATGCCTTCCGTGTAGGCAGGATCGACCGGTTTCCCTTCTTTCGCTGCCACCTTGGCGTCCATGTACCCTTTTGCGCCCAGGATCCGCTCCAAGACCCACGTCGTCCCGGAACGTGTCTCCGGGTCCAGCACGCGTTCGAAACTCCATTTGACGTCGTGAGCGGTGATCGGTTCGCCGTTGGCGAAATGGATGTCATTCCGGAGGAGGAACATGAACGTCATCTGATCTTCCGAGGCTCTATACCACTCGGCCAGGTCAGGTTGGATCGTCACCCCCCGCACGATCGCACCTGCCTCATCGACTTCACTTACTTCAGCGACCTGAAGTAGGCCGGAGAAAATCATCGAACAGACGCGGCCGTCAAAGACACCCTGCGACCGGGCGGGGTCCAGGGTCGTCGGATCCAACGTTTCGTAGAGAACCAGCCGTCCCCCGGACACCTCGTCCTCGCCGCCGCAGGCGCTGAAGAGCGAGGCAAGAGCCGCGAGGAGAACGAGAAGAACGCTCGTACGGGAGATATCGATCATGATTCGAAAAACCACCAGCCCATCAAGAACTTCGACGCGTCACGGATATCTGGTCCGCGAGTATCCCGAAACAGAAGACGACCACACTCACCACGGCGAGGAGTGAAGCGCCGGTCGGTATATTCAGTGTTCCCTTCACGGTCATATCGAGTCCCGCGTACGCGACGCTCAGGAGAAAGAGGGCCAGCGATATGGGGAGGAATACCTTGAGGGGGTTGAATAGCGCGATCAACCGAACCACGAGAAAAACGGTTTGCGGGGCGTCCTTCCATATCCGCACCCGGCTCTTGCTGTCCTTACGCGGACGGATGTCAGCCGGGCTGTAGAGGACGCCGTACCCGGATTTGTGCGCTCCCAGAGTGAGTGTCGTGGTGAGCGAGAAACCGTTTGGAAGTATCGGCATCAGCTCCATGAGGATCGAACGCCGCACGACCCGGAACCCTGAGTTCAGGTCGGGAATCTCGACGTTCACTAAGTATCGAGCCAGCCAACCCAGGAACTTTCGGCCGAGAACGTTGCCGCTCGCGTACAGAGTCGCCTCGTCGCGTGTCCCCACAGCCATGTCGATACCGTCGCCGATTCGATCGACCAGCCTGCCCAGCTCTTCGGGCCGGTGTTGACCGTCCGCGTCCAGAAAGGCGATCAGTTCGCCCTGGGCAGCGCGGATCCCTGTCTTGAGCGATCCGCCGTAGCCCTTCCGCTGGGGATTGCGGATGATCCTGAGCCCCTGCACGTTGGCCCGTGTGGCGACTTCGGAGGTTCCATCCTCTGAAGCGTCATCGACCACGATGACCTCATAGCCGCCCTCGTACCAGATTCGGGCGAAACAGTCGAGAACCTGAAGCAAGCGCGGCGCTTCGTTGTACGCCGGGATGATGATACTGAGCCGAGGGGCGGTGCCTGTGCCGTTTTTCTGCATCTTTGTGAGACTTTCCTAATCGCTTGCTCAAGAATAGCAGGGAATACAGGTTCTCCCAAAACTAATGTCAGGGTGGAAAATCAGAGAGGGTCCGGTCACTGTCAGCCCGCCACCGGGGGTCCAAGCACTGGAGAACACGGCGTGCGCCCGGACCTCACCGGCGTTAAACTCGGGGTATGAGCGCTCTTTCCCCGGCCGGTGCCTGTATCGAATCCCCCAAAGGGACGTGTGGGCGCGCCAAGAGACCGCTGCCTTCCACCCGCTACCAGGGCAGTAAGGCCAAGTTTGCCGAGTGGATCGGGGCGGAGCTGGTGAGCCTCGATTACGAGAGTCTCCTGGATCTTTTCGGCGGCACGGGTTCGGTCGGTTATTTCTTCAAGACGCGCGGCAAGCGGGTGCTTTTCAACGATCTCCTGGGGTCGAACGTGGTGAATGGACTGGCGCTGATCGAAAACGATACGGTGCGTCTCGATTCCGAAGATATCGTCTTTCTGCTCAAACGCGATCCGCGCGCCCATTACCGGCAGACCGTGGCCCGTGAGTTTGAGGGTGTGTTCTATCTCGACGAGGAGAACCGCTGGCTGGATACCGTCGCGCAGAACATCCCCCGGCTGCGCGATCCCTATAAACGTGCCCTGGCCTACCGGGCGCTATTTCAGGCGTGCGTCATCAAGCGGCCCTACAACCTGTTTCACCGCGCCAACCTGAACATGCGTACGCGGTCTGTCAAACGGACTTTCGGAAACAAGGTTACCTGGGATGTGCCGTTCGAAGCGCATTTCCGCCACTTTGCGCTTGAGGGCAATCAGGCGGTTTTTTCGAACGGGCATCGGCACGGTTGTTTCCAGCGGGACGCCCTCGAGCTCGAGGCCCGGACGGATCTGGTCTATATCGACACACCCTATCTCAACGCGAAAGGCGTCGGCGTCGATTACCTGGATTTCTATCATTTCCTGGAAGGGTTGTTGCACTACGCGACGTGGCCGGAGCGAATCGACCGGGGCAAGAAACACAGGCCGATCCTTCACGAGAAGCCGGTCTGGTGCGATCCGAAAAGGATCCATGCGGCGTTCCAGGCCGTTTTCGAACGATTTTCGGATTCTATTCTGGCCGTTTCTTACCGCAGCAATGGAACGCCCAGTATCGAAGAGCTGGCGGCGGCGCTCGGGCGTGTCAAAGCCCGTGTTCGTGTCGCTCATGCCGAGCCCCGGGCGTACGCACTCTCTAAGAACAGCGCCACTCGGGAGGTGCTGATTATCGGCACTTGAAGCGGTAGGTAGGAGGATCTATTTTGTGGCAAGGAGTGAAGGTATGAACTCTCTAACTCGAACGCGACAGTTTTGTTCTTCGAGAAGTGCCCACTCAAATAGTTAGAACGAATCGAGAGATTGAAGAGGGATTCTAGAAATGACGAACAGATCAAGAGGCTTTACGCTCATCGAGTTGTTGATTGTGGTGGCCATCATCGGGATTCTGGCGGCGATCGCGGTGCCGAATTTTATGAATGCGAGAGTGCGAGCGACGATCGCGAAAGCGTATTCCGACATTCGGGCGCTGGCCATGGCCCAGGAGATGTATGCGCTCGACCATGCGGGAGGCTATCCCCCCGAATCGGAACACGACCCCTACGAACGTGGCCCCATGGAAGCCGGGCTGTTTTGGCTGACGAGTCCCATCGCCTATATCGCCGCGATTCCGACGGACCCGTTTCGCCGCCCCACCGATAACCTGAAAACGCCACGGGTCTACGAAACCGGCGTCGCACGTCGAGGATCGAAAAACGTCGCCTACGTGATCTTTACCATCGGCCCGGATGGCAGCGAAAACGGGATTTCATCCGGGGCGCCGTTCCGCGGTATGCAGAGGAGCGGGTACGGCAACACATACTCAGGATCGAACGGTCTCAAGAGCCGGGGCGATATTTATTGGTACGGTGGAGACTGTGGTATCGCGCGAGGTCTCATGGTCGATGGAATCGTCTATCAGGGCAGTTGCCCGCCAACGTTCCGGAACTGAGATGTGGTCGGACACTCCGTGCCTCTCGCTGCGTTCCTTTCTTGAAAGCAACGAGAACCGAGCCTAGCGGCTCTATTTTATTCGGGAACACGGGACTTAGCGATCGGGACATTTTTGGGTTCTTCATTCCAGGAGGCAACTGATGCTACACGATTCTCGACGTGATTTCGTTAGTAAGACGCTTGCCTTGGGTACGGCCCTCGGCCTCGGATCTGCGACGCAGCCCGCTCAAGGTAAGGCGACGCCTGGCGACGGTAAGCCCAATGTTCTGTTGATCATGACCGACACCCAGCGGAAGGACGATATGGGCGCGTACGGCAACCCCGTGATTCGAACGCCTCACTTGGACGCACTGGCAAACACCGGTGTGCGGTTCGACAACTGCTTCACGCAGACGCCCGCCTGTATGCCCGCGCGGGCGACGCTGTTCACGGGACGGTATCCGATGGCGCACGGTGTTTGGTCGAACGGGGTGCCGTTGCCCGAAAGCGAAACCACACTGGCTCATGTGTTCGCGCGGAGCGGTTACCGGACGGGCGGTGCGGGGAAGTTTCACCTCGTTCCTCATTATCCCTACAGGAGCGCGCTACCGACGATGGAGAACCATCCGAAGCCGTTCTATGGGTTCCAGGAGTTTCACCTTGGCGAGGACGGCCGGAGTGGCGAGCAGTGGCAATGGTTGCAGAAGAACCACCCCGAGTACCACAAGAAACCGGACGACGAAATCCCCGTCGAACTACACAACAGCTACTGGACGGCCTCGCACACCATCGAGTTCATCAAGAGTTGCGCGGCCGACGATGCCCCGTTCTTTGCGTTCTGCTCGTTCGTCGACCCGCATCAACCCTACAATCCACCTTCGCCGTACCGCGAAATGTACGATCCGGAAGCGATGCCGCCGCCGTTGCGCCGTGAGGGGGAACTCGACAACAGCCGATTCAAACAGCTTTCCGAATCCCGAAAACGGTACAACGACGATGTCGCCCGGGAGCGCGCACAACATTACGCGGAGATGACATTCATCGACGATTCGGTCGGCCGGGTACTCGAGACGCTCGACGACCTCCAACTCCGGGAGAATACGTTGATCGTGTTTGTTGCGGACCACGGCGACATGCTCGGCGATCACTGGTTGTGGTGGAAGGGCGCGTTTCATTACTCCGGTTGTAGCCATGTGCCTTTGTTCTTTAGCTGGCCTGGGCGGTTGAAAGAGGGGAAGGTCGTCGACGGCATCGTGCAGCAGACCGATGTGCTGCCCTCGATTCTGGAACTCGCCGGGCTCGAAATCCCGCCCGGGTGCCAGGGCAAATCGCTGGCCCCGGTGTCGACGACCGACACGGAGGATACGGGATACGAGTTCGCCTACATCGAATCGATCTCGTCCGGTGCATGGCACCCGGAGTTTATCGACCACACGGGCAAGAAGCCGGAGAAACGCGGTCCATCCGTGGATACGCTGACTGTCCGCAACGCGAAATGGCGGTTCACGCTGTATACGGGGGAATGGAGTGGGACGCCTGGCGGCGAGCTCTACGACCTCGAGGACGACCCGAATGAGTTTGTCAATCGTTGGGAGGACGCCGCGTACCAGAAGGTGAGAAGTGAACTCACGGTGGTTCTGCTGAATCGGCTCGCGGCCACACGCGATCCGTTACCGCAGAGGACGAAGCCGTTCTAGGTTGAGCATCTCAAAGTTGGCACGCGCTGGGGACCCGGTCGTCGGGGGCACTCTGTTTCTATTACGCCAAACCGCAAGTCGACTGCGCTCTCGTTGATCGGTACGGATATAACTCGGGCGGAGCCGCCCATCACAATGAAGTGGTAGGACAACTCCGCCCGCAATGTTCGACTTTGCGCCGGGGCTCAGGCCACCGCCTTAGAAGCGGTATGAGACGGACACGCCGTGATACTCTGTGTCTCCCCAGACGTTCTCCTTGTCACCGATCGCCTCGTTGACATAGGCGTAGTCGATGTCTAGAGAGTCTTTGACGTGGACGCTGAAACCGGTCGTGAATCCGCCATTGTTCGAGCCGAGGCGGATGTCGAGACAGTCGCACAACCGTTGTTGCACACCGAAGTTCCAGCGGTCGACATCCACATCGAAGCGTAGACCCGGACCGGCGTCGCCCTCGGCCTCGCCATTCCAATAGTCAGCCGCGAGCAACGTCCCATCGAAAGGTCTGTACGACGCACCGATGGCGAGAGTCAATCCCATTTCTAGTTGATTTTAGGCGGCTCCTTCTGTCTTCATTTC
>CAYTDF010000047.1:0-15353 GCA_964436365.1 uncultured bacterium
CTGAAATCTGACTGATCCCTTCAAGCGGAAAAAACTTTCGAGAGATGCTCTAGCAGGCTGTATGGACAACCCTCTCTCACTTTTCCACCCCTTGATACGCCAGTGGTTCCGGCGCGGTACGGATCGAACCGTAGCCATTACGGTGGTTATCTCCTTTAAGGCACGAGCCCCCGGATAACAGCGTCCGAGGGTTCGTCGCATTTAGGGGGATTCCCTCACCAGGCGAACCCCGAAGGGGCCGTGGCGGTCGCCGGGCAAGTAGGGGCCGCGATTCGCCGACCGGCAATACTGGGCGTCGTAGTGCCAGTCGCCGCCGCGTAAGACGCGGTTCGAGCCCGACGAGGGGCCTTGTGGGTTAACCTGAGGGCCGCGCGCCGATGGACCCTCCCACCGGTCCGAACACCACTCCCAAAGGTTCCCGTGCATGTCGTGCAGGCCCCAGGGATTCGGCAACTTCCGGCCCACCTCTTTCGAGCCGTCTTGCTCGCCTCCGTAGGTCCGGTTTCCACGCCACCACACATATTCATCCATGATCGCACAGTAGCTATCACCCTCATCCGCACACTCCAGCGCATCCCCGAACGAAAAACGGGTGTCCGTCCCCGCGCGGCACGCGTACTCCCATTCAGCCTCCGTCGGCAAACGGAACGTCCCGAGCCCCATACCGTTCAAATTATTGACGAAGGTTTGGCAGTCATCCCAACTCACGTAATACACCGGGTAGTTGCCGCCCCGACCGTACTGGCCGAAACTGCTGTGCGAGGGGTCCGAGCCCATCACCGCCCGCCACTGCGCCTGCGTCACCTCGTACTTGCCCAGGTAGAACGCCTGCGTCAGAGTCACATCGTGCGGAGGCCAGTCATAGCCGTCCCATCGCCCCCGCTCGTCCGCTGGTGAGCCCATCGTGAAGGTACCCGCCGGGAGCAACACCATCTCCAGCGGCTTTGCGCCGGAGGCCAAGCCAGAGAGAGCAATGGTGACAACATCACCGCCACCACTTGGGACTTCCGTGGGCGTCGGAGTGGGGTTCGGCTCTTCCGCACGGTGTAGATCGAGAATTTCCGCATCGGAGAGGCTGTTGACCGGCGTCAATACGATCCGATCGACGTAGACAACGGTTGTCCCGCTTCCCGTCGAGACCATCTGGAACGCAGGCACGATGGTATCGTTCTCTGGGTCACAGAATAACCTCATCGTGTGCCAGCCGTTCATGAACTTCGACCCATTCGCGGGCAGATTGGCCATCATCGAGTAATCGGGCAGGTTCATCGCCACCAAGGCCAAACCAACCTCTGGTCCCGTGCACCACACCGTGCACTCGACCAACACTTCTCCGGGGCCGGTCTCAACAGGCGGACCGTAGAAGATGAGTCCGTCATCGGCATTCAGCGTGACGGTCAGTCCCTGCGCGGGCTCCCCGTCCTTCATCGGCAGAGAACCGAATGAATACATGGCCTCGGTGTATTCCCCCGGCGCAACGATGGTCAATCCGTCTTTGGTGTCCAGATCGAGCGTGATCGGTTCCTGAGCGGTACACAACGACGCAAACAGCAACACGGCAGAGAGGAGGGAGAGTCGTTTCATGGAAGGCTCCGCTTTCGAGAGAAGATTCGAAGTGCTTCCACTGTAAACTATCGTTCCCGGTTCTACAACCTCGCGCCGTTCAACGTGTCACGGAGCCGGTCTTGCTTGTGGTGGGCATAGATCATAGTGCTTTGAATGTCGGAGTGACCGAGTAGGCCTTTCACGTCGAAGAGAGAAGCGCCATTGTCCAACAGGTTCGTTGCGAAACTGTGACGCAGCACGTGAGGACTGACCCACTTCGGAAGCCTTGCAATCTCGGCGATCCTGTTGAATCGGCAATTCAGCGTCGCTTTCGCTTCACCGTATGGGACAACACGGCCCTTTCGCTTCTTCATCTCGGGGGGCATAGGCCAATTGCTTTCAAGAAGAAACCACAGATCGAGATACCCACTACGCGATAACGCGCTTCGTTTTGTGATCGAAGCGGACCACACGTTCGCCCCGCACGGCCCACACCCCCATCTGCATAGTCGTGTTGACCTTCGCGCTGAGGGCCGCATTGCTGATCGGTTGCTCGCGCGAGCGGCAGCACTTCAGAAAATCGAGCCAGAAGACCGATTGATTAATTCCGGTACGGATGGGTTCCCGGTGCACGGTTTTGCCACCTTCCAGTGGCCGCACCGCGATTTCCTTCTCTTCGATGGTCAGCGTCGCGTCCCAACCGCGGATGATCGGCGTCTCATTGCTGCCGAGGGTTGTGAAACTGTTCCCTTGAGTCCCCAGGCACGTCACCGTGAAATTATTGGGATAGTCGACGATCATGTTACAGGTGTCCGGCACCTCTCGTTCTTCATACCGGTACTTGCCTCCCGTACCGACCACACGATCCGGGTACCCGAGATCGAGCACATAAGCCAGCGGGTTATAGAAGTGCACGTAGTTATCGGTGATCGGGCCACCCGCCGTATCCCAATACATTCGCCAACGGAATTGGCGACTCACATCGTGAGGCCGGTGGGGGCAGTCGCCCAGGAACCGCTCCCAATCAAGGTCCGGTCCCGGTTTGGCGTTCGGGTCGTCGATCGGCATGCCGATTTCGCCCCAGTCGCCGAGTCGGAAGTAACCCGTTTCAGCCATGATCGGTTGGCCGATCGCGCCTTTTTGGACGAGTGCTCTGGCTTGGGTATACACCGAACTGGAGAGCCGTTGGCACCCGACCTGCACCAGGCGTCCGGTCTCGACCGAGGCTTCGGCGACCTTCTCTCCCAGCCCCAGTTGACGCCAGTGGGTCAACGGTTTCTCGCAGTACACGTCTTTCCCGGCCCGCAACGCGTCGATGGTTTGGTAGCCGTGCCAGTGTTCGGGGGTGGCCACCAGCACCAGATCGATCCCATCTTCCGCCAGCAGCTCTTCGTGCCGCATGGTCACAAACGGGGCTTTGGTCCGTTCCGCCGCCCGTTTCGCACGTGGGCGGTAGGCGTCACAGACCGCCACAATCTCCAGGTTTTCGCCTTGTTCGCGGAGGTTCATGAGCGTTCTAATGTGGCTGCCCGCGCGGCTTCCGCAGCCGATGATGCCCACTTGGATACGCTCGTTCGCTCCGAGGACCCGCCGCGCGGAGGCGGCGCTCAGGGTCACCGCGAGCGAAGAGGTTGCCAGATTCGAACTGAAAGTGCGGCGGCTTATCGTCTGTTTATCTTTCTTCTGTGACCGGACCATGGGGATTGTCTCCTTGGTGGCAGTGGTTCTGTAGGGTTGCTTTTCAATGGTGAGTATACCCTGTCATCCCAGCATAGGGGTAGGCTATTGTGGACGACGATTTGCCCTGCTTTACGCTATTGAGCGCGTCTGCCCGTGCAACGGTGGGTTTTCAGTGACCGCCTCCCGGCTGGAACGAAAGGACGAGACTTCCTCGATGAATTCGACAACACCTCAAATCACCGCTGCCTCACTCGAACCGTTGATGCGCGAGGCGGACAAAATCGCCATGAGCCATTTCGGTCGTGCGCGGGTCGAGCGGAAACCGGACGACAGTGTCGTGACCGAAGCCGACCGTGAGATCGAGCGCTTCTTCGTGCGTGAGTTGGTTGGCCGGTATCCGGATATACCGGTCTTCGGTGAAGAGTACGGTCTCTCCAACAAAGGGCGTTCGAATGCGATGTGGATGATCGATCCCATCGACGGCACTGGAGGGTTCGTGAACGAACTCCCTTCGTGGACGATATGTCTCGGTTTGGTGGTCGATGCGCAACCCGTGTTAGGTCTAGTCTCTGCGCCTGTGGCCGGTGATCTCTACACGGCGGATTCCGAATCTGGAAGTCGGCTCAACGGCGAGCCGATCCGCGTGGATTCCGATACTACCTGCGATGTGAATACCGCCATCGTGTCTGCATCCGTTTTCTTGCATCGTGATGCCGAGGTTGAATGGCCCGGCCAGATTTGGACATTGGGTTCAGCCGCCGCCACCATGGTGAATGTAGCCCGTGGCAGTGTAAACGCGGGATTGATCAATCGCGTCTGTAGCTACGATATTGCCGCAGCCGCCGCGATCCTCAAACAGGCGGGCGGAGAGATGCGGTACGCGACTTCGGGGAACCCCGTCGACTTCGAAGCGTTCTTAACAGGGGGGCTCTGTGAAGACTGGATCTTCGCGGCGAATCCTACGCTTTGTGAAGCGGGCCGTTCCTGTTTCCGTTTTCGGACGTGAGTGCTTTGTGTGCGTAGTGAGTGAATCTCTGTTGTCGATTGTCGATCGTCCTGCGTCGCAATTGCTGGGTAGGTAGTGGACGGTGCACACCGGTGCGGTTATAGTGAACGGCGTACCGGAACGGGGGCTTCATGCGTATCCTTTTAGCCGACGACGAAAACACCGCCCGGAAGACCATCGGTGCCATTCTTACGCGATTTGGGCACGAGGTCATTTTCGCTGAGGACGGGCAAGCCGCTCTCGAAGAAGTCGTGCGTAGCGATCTGCGCTTTGTCATTTCGGACTGGATGATGCCGAAAATAGAAGGGCCCGAACTGTGCAGTCGCATCCGGGAAACGATTACCGACCGGTACATCTACATTATCCTTCTCACCTCAAAAAGCCGAAAGAGCGACATCATCCAAGGCATCGATGCCGGGGCCGACGACTACCTGGTCAAACCGGTCGACCCGGAGGAGCTGAACGTCCGGATACGGACCGGGGAGCGGATTCTATCGATCGAACGGCATCTGCTCGAGGTCCAGAAGCGGCTGAAACTACTGGCGTCGATTGACGAACTGACAAACTTGCTGAACCGGCGCGCCCTTTTCCAGCGCATAGATTCCGACATCCTCCGAGCCAGCAGAGAGAACTTGGTCTTGTCGGCGGTCATGTTTGACCTCGACCATTTCAAACGGGTCAACGACACCCATGGGCACATCAGTGGAGACAAAGTATTGGCCGCCGTAGCCGACTGTACACGACGCAGCTGTCGGCCTTACGACATTTTGGGGAGGTATGGCGGGGAGGAGTTCGTTATCGTTTTCCCCGGGCTCCACGCGGAGATGGCGCAAAACATTGCCGAGAGAGTACGGAGAACCATAGAGAAGGAGCGAATCGCTCTGCCGACCGGCTCCGTCACCGCGACCGCCAGTTTTGGCGTCGCTGAATTCATGCCCGGTGCCGATACCGATACGTGCGCTTTCTTCAACCGTATCGACCGGGCGATGTATCAAGCCAAGCGGGACGGTCGAAACCGGGTCTGCGTCGCCGAACGAGCGGCCGTCTGAACCTGGGCCGTATCGTCTCTACGGTCGTTTCTGCTATTCTTCCCGAGAGGCTATTTCACCACGTCTTACTGGGCGGCGTCGGCGTCTTGCCGGTGTTGTTATGCCCCGTAGGGAGACGTCTAGGTACAAGGCATGCTTTTTGTCGGTTCACACGCACGGTGGAGAAACGCGACGCGCAGACGGCGGCTCGGGTACGCGGGCATAGCGCTGTTCCTGGTGGGCTGGTTATCTGCCCAGGCATCCGCTGAAATCATCAACCGTGTGGCCGTCGCCGAGGGACTGGCTTCGCACCCGGTCAACGGTGGGAGGTGTCTTGTCTCCGACGGGCGGTGCCAGTTCTTGGCTTTCTACGACCCGGACCACTGCCTGACGGTTGCGAAACGCCGCTTGGGCGAATCCGACTGGGAGTTTGCGAAGCTCCCCGAGAGGGTCGGGTGGGATACGCACAATCGAATCACGATCTTTCTCGACCGCGAGGGCCATCTGCACCTGACCGGCAATATGCACGGCGCTCCGCTTCGGTACTACCGGACCAAAGTCGCCGGAGACATCCAGAGCTTCGAGGGTATCCACACCTGGGCCGGGGTCTACGAGAAACGCGTGACCTACCCCAACTTGTTGCAGATGCGGGACGGTTCTTCACACATGATGTACCGCCACGGTGGCAGCGGGAATGGCATGCGGCTCCTGGTCCACTACAACGAAGAGACTCGAAAATGGACGGGGACCGGCCGTTCGTTTATCAGCGGCATGGATCGCGATCCCACATGCAACGCCTACCCGTTCGGTGGGCTTCGCGAAGACGCTGCCGGTGCGCTCCACATCGCCTGGTGTTGGCGCGAAACTCCCGACGTCGAAACCAACTTCGACATCGTTTACGCCAAGAGCGTCGATGGCGGACGCACCTGGACCGGTTGGGATGGCCGCGAACTCGAACTCCCGATTCAGCCGGAGAACGCCGACGTCGCCGATCGCATCCCTCAACGGGCCGGATTGATGAACGGGGGCACGGTGGTCATTGATCGAGAGGGAATCCCCTATATCGGATACACGCGCTTCGGACCCAAAGGGAACAATCAGGTCTTCGTCGCGACTCCGGAAGGTAGACGGTGGCGAGCGGTGCAGGTGACCGACTGGACGTCGCGCTTCTGGTTTGAGGGACGGGGTACGATTCCCAAGTACCCTCCTATCCCGCGATTGGGTTTCACGTCCGATGGCGAACTGGAGATACGCTATGCCCACGCCGAACTCAAACCGAGGCGCGGTCGGATTCTTCT
Source organism: uncultured bacterium (assembly GCA_964436365.1). Taxonomy (GTDB): domain Bacteria; phylum Hinthialibacterota; class Hinthialibacteria; order Hinthialibacterales; genus CAYTDF01. Next base: position 6,558 of record CAYTDF010000047.1, read on the forward strand.
TTCTCGCGAAAGACTGCTGCGTATGGAACCTGGCGAGTATACTCTGGCGCCGCCGGAAAAGTCGAAGACAACCGTACCCAACGCTCGTGCCGTCAATGTTGGCCCGTTGCCGAATGGCGAAACGCATACCATGCAACAGGCCGTTGCGCCCCCCAATCGGGACCGGCGTCCTGAAAGCCCGAAATCCCCGACCATGATAACCATTGTCGAGACTCAGCCGGACAAGTGACCGGCGATTAGGAGAAGTTCTCATGACCCCAACCACGATTGAATCCACAGCACCGAAATCGAAACCGTCGAGCCGCCGAATTGTCATCTGCGCCACGGGGGTTTTGTTCGCCGCCGCTCTCTGTTTCGTGGGCTGTTCGCCCCAACCCAGTGAAGAGGCCAAAGAACCTACTGTTCTCGCCGATTCCCCGCCACAACAGGCACCGATCGAAAAAGTCGTAGCGGAGAAGGCCGCCCCCGTGCCACCCGTCGCCGACCCCAGGATCGTCTTTGACTCGCTCCAGGCCGCTCCCACTGCGCCTTGGGAATGGGTCCGCGAGAGTCCCGCCGCTCACCGTTCCAGCGAAGCCGGGCTGCAGATCATGATCGAGCCCGGCGACCTGATGGGCGCGGCCAAGAACGCCAAGAACATCCCGCTTCGGCCGTTGCCTCAGGACGCCAAAAAAATCTCCGTCCTTGTCGACGCGCAGCACAAGAGTCAGTTCGAGCAAGCGGGGCTGATTCTTTACACCGGTGACGATGACTACGTCAAAATCATCAAAGAACAGGTGGATGGCAAGCAGATCGTGGTCATGGTCGCCGAGAGCGGAGCCAAAGCCAACGTCGGTCCGAGAATCCCCACTCCCGAAGGAACTGTCTGCTTGGTTTTGGAACTCGACGGTGGGATTGTGAAAGGGTACGCCTTTGGGCTCCAGAAGCCCAACGAAATCATTGAGGTCTTTCAGGCGGCCTTCCCGATGGAGCCGCGCCCCCGCGTCGGTCTCTTCACCCAACGCGGCGAAGAAGGCGCCGAACGTTGGGCCACATTCCGGGATTTCTCGATCTACAACAACTAGGCCCACGGGTGTGCTACGATCGTGCGCACGGCGTATTTGAATTGAGTACCCGGAGAACTGCAGCATGAAAAGCCGTCGTGGATTTACACTGATCGAGTTACTCATTGTCGTGGCCATTATCGGTATTCTTGCGGCGATTGCCGTTCCCAATTTCCTGAACGCGCAGACGCGAGCCAAAGTCTCTCGGGTTTATGCCGACTTGAAATCCCAGTCCACCGCCATGGAGCAGTACTATCTGGATTGGAATGCGTACCCCGTCAGCAACGGTCCGCCGCCCCGCCTGTCCGAGCTGACCACGCCCATTGCCTATCTCAGCACCTGCCCCCGAGATCCTTTCACGAACGCACAAGCGAAGGCCGTCTTGGGCGGCATAGACCCTTACTATCATTATGCGGGCGACACCGATCAAGCCGAGTGGTTGCCGCACAACTGGGCTTGTTTCACATCGGAACAGTACTCCTTGAGTAACGGTTGCCCCGGGCGAATCCCGTTCCCAAAATGGATCAAATATATGCACCGGTCCCTGGGGCCGGACTACGAAATGAATCACGCCTTCGCCTACGATGGCTCCAACGGTCTCAACTCGTTGGGGGACATCACTCATTGGGGACCCGGACCCGTAACCGATCCCCACGGATACATGGGACGAGGCAAATCGTAAGGCATGGTAACGAAACTCTGGGCGTTGCCCGATCGGAGAACGAATCGATGACGGATGAACTCAATCGTAGAAACTTCTTGGGTGTCGGCGGCGCGGCGGCGCTGGGGTTGGGCGCGAGTACCGCCCGCTCCGCTTTCGCGTCGAACACGTCGAAAGCCGATTCGGATCGTGAAATTCGATTCGGCGTGATCGGTGTCGGCCGGCGCGGCCCCGGTCTGATGAGCAACCTTCTGAGCATGAAGAATGTCGTCGTTCCCGCGATCTGCGACACCAACCTCAAGAATCTCGAACGCGCGCAAGGCATCGTCACCAAGGCCGGGCACCCCAAACCCGAGGGCTATTCCAAGGACGAATGGGCGTTCAAGGCTCTGACCGCGCGGGACGATCTCGATGCCGTGCTCATCGCCACGCCTTGGAACTGGCACACGCCGATGGCCGTCTCCGCCATGGAAGGCGGTAAGTACACCGCCGTCGAGGTGCCCTGCGCCTTGACCCTCGAAGAATGCTGGGCGCTGGTCGACACCTCCGAAAGGACCGGTATGCCGTGCATGATGCTGGAGAACTGGAGTTTCCGGCGAGACAATCTGGCTATCTTGAATATGATTCGGAGGGGGCTGTTCGGCCAGATCGTTCATTGCCACTGCGCCCACTCCCACGACTGTATCGATCACTGGTTTTTCGATGAGCAAGGCAACGACCGCTGGCCCGCACAGTTCTTGGTCGATCGCAACTGCGATCAGTACCCCACTCACAGTCTGGGGCCGGTCTTGAGCTGGATGGATATCAATTGCGGCGACCGCTACGACACGATCACCTCAACCGCTACCGAGCAGTTTGGCATCCATGCCATGTTCCGCCGCAAGTTCGGGGCCGATCACCCCAATTCGAAACGCGAGTTCAAGCAGGGGGATATCGTAACCTCCGTCATCAAGACTAAAATGGGCAAGAGCCTGGTCATCAATTACGACATGCAGCTGCCCCGTCCTTATGATAACCGATGGTTGATTCAGGGCACCGAGGGGATCTACAACGAACAGCGCGACGCAGTCTACTTCCTCGACAAGAGCCCTAAGTATCACGCATGGGAATCCTTCAAACCCTATCAGGACGAATACGATCACGCCTTATGGACGGCCGAGCAGGACGTTGCGGGTCGAGGGCACGGCGGTGTCGACTATATTGAGCTACGCGAGTTCGTGAAATCCGTCCGCGCGAAAACCCAGACTCCGATCGATGTCTACGATTCCGTGGTCATGAGCTGCGTCGTTCCTCTTTCGGGGGCGTCGATTGCCAAGGGTGGCGCACCGATCGAATGCCCCGACTTCACCCGCGGAAAGTGGAAGACCAACAAGCCACGCTTCGCGGTCGATCTCTAACCGGTTGAGTTCTTCCAGTCAGCCGCGTACACCGTCTATTGGCAGGCGGAAGAACCACCTCCGTGTTCCCGAGTGCTCGAACGAAGTGAGAGTGTATCGAGGGGCACGGAATTCCCTGGAGTAGCTTTGGATAGCCCCACCCGAAAAACTAATTACGCTCTATATTCTTCAGGAGACAATACCCATGACCCACCGAACTCCAATTACGATTCTCGCGCTCCTCTGCGCATGCGTATTCGCTCTTCCCGGTTTCGCCGCCGACCGATTTGACGGCGAGTTTTTCAGCGGCGAAGGCGACCTGGAGTATCTCGAACTTTTGGATATCGCTCGGCGCATGTTCGAACCCGATCCCGAGTTCCAGAACCTCTCCATGCTCTACAAGCCCGAATGGAATGGCCTCGTGGAGGGTCCGACCTGGGGAGCCTGGTGGATACAAAACAGCTACGGACCGACCTATTGCGCCCTACCGGTCATGCAGTAGCCGTTCGTCACCTTCCTCCTCAACTCGCAGGCTCTCTGGTTCGATCAGATGGGCGATGGCAAAAGTGAGGTTAGCTTTGGCCGGGGCGACAAAAGACGCACCTGGGTGCCCCCCGACGGCTGCTTGTGTGACGCCGCCGCGCCGGGCATGTTTATCCCTAAACAAGGTGACGGCCGTGTCGATATCCACGACTGGGGCATGGAGTTCACCGCTGCGGGATTTCTTCTCCAGGCCGAAGCCCTGTTGATCGGCCGCGATGAGGCCATGATCCGTGAGGACCTACCCAAATTGGAGCGCTGCGCGAACTTCATCGAAAGTCGCCGCGACCCCAAGAACAACCTCTTCCTCGCGGGCCCGGCGGGGAACTTATTAGCGCCCAGTTTCTCGGGCTACAAGAAACCGGATGGCAGCTACGGCATGGCCTATCTCACCGGACTGTCGGTCACCTACACCGCCGCGTTGGATCGCCTGATCGAACTCGAAAATCTCGCGGGGAGATCCGACGAGGCCAAATTGTACCGGGCACGGCGAGACTCGGCGCAAGAGGGCTTGGCGCAGCTCGCCACCGATGAAGGTTATTTTATCAAGTCGCTCGACCCCGATGGAACTCGGCACGGCGTCTACGGCGCGGAAAAGCACGGTTATTTCGAGGCTTCACCCAATCACGACGCCGTGGCCTTCCGCGTCGTCGATGACGAACAGGCGCAGAAGATCTACGCCAAGATCGCCTCCTTACCGGGGTTGCGTCCGCACGACTTCATCATCGCCAATTATCCGGGCTTGGACGATATGTACGAGGATCCCGAGGGCAGCTGGCTCTGGAGTTTCGGCACATGGGTCAACGGTGGCCACTGGTCGACCTGTGAAGCGCGAGTCATCATGGCCTACTACCGCTTGGGCAAACATGACGACGCTCGCCGGTCCATGAAGCAACTGCTCACCTTCGCGCGGAAGTTTCGTATGGACAATCCGCTGGTCGAGTTTGGCAGCAAGGTCTACCAGCCCAAGCAACCGATCAACCTCTGCTACGATTCGTTCGGTCCGCCCGCGGCCCTGGTTCGGGGCCTGTTCGAGTATCTCTACACAGCCGACGGCGTCACTTTACTGCCTCACATCCCGCCGCAGATCACCTCCTTAGAACAGAAATTCCCAATCCGGCTGGGACAGAAAAAACTCTACATCGTCACCAAAGGAAGCGGTCAGATCACTTCCGTCCTCGTGAACGGTGTCGCGCTAAAGAGTTTCGACGAAACATCCGTAACCCTGAAATATGAGACGCTACCCGCACTCGCGCAGATTCACATCGGCCTCGGCGGCGCTCGACTCACCCCCGACCACAGAATCTCCATCACCAGAGAACGGCCACCGGCCGGGAAACTCGCGGACGCGTCTCCCGAGTTGGACGCATTGGAGATCCGAAGAGAGTCGTTAGGGAAGCTATTGATGGAACTCAGGAAAGCCAAACTGCGTAAGACCTACGAGGCGGCGCACGCACGGCTCGCGATGAAAGCCATCAACATCGCCTTCCACCGCCACGCGATGTTGAAGGACGGCGTCCTGCAACCACTCGACGAGGAAGAATCCCGCGCCGCTGCCGACAAGATCTACATCGAAACCGCCGACAAGCTCTGCAACGGTCTCGAAGCGACGCTGAACTCGTACGCGGAGACCACGGATTCCGTTCAGAAAAAGGTCTACGCGATCTGGAAGGCGATCCCGCAAGACGGCTCATGAAGAGAAGAACCTTCCTGGCCGGTCTCTTTCACGAAACCCGCACCTTCCCGCAGGGTTTGACCACGCTCGACGATTTTCCCTTCCGGCGGGGGCAAGCCTTGTTCGAGGCTGAGGGCGACGGCTCCCCCACGGCGGGGTTCCTCGAAGCCGCACGCGAAAAGGACTGGGATGTTGCGCCTCTCGTCGAATTCCGCGCCATGCCTGGCCCGACCGTGGCCGCCACGGCCAGTTACACCGTCGACACACCTGGACCGTGCTCCAGCAATCTCCAACGATTCCCGCTTCGCCACATCCACAGGCCGATTTCCCCGTTGGATCCGTGAGGCGTTCTTGGTAAAACGGGTACGAAATCTGAGAGTCTCTATCGAAGCGAGGTCACCATGACGAAGCCGGTTATCGAACCCATCGCCAATTATCACTGCCACACGGGCGAGAATCCACTCTGGGATTCCGAGCGTGCTCTTCTATTCTGGACCGATATCCCTGCCGGGAAACTGTTTCGTTACAACCCGAAGTCCGGGGAGCACGCGCAGATGTACAGCGGCGATCCCGTCGGCGGGTTTACCCTCCAGGTCGATGGCAGCCTGCTTCTTTTCCGCGTCAACGAAATCGCGCGGTTCCATCTCGATGGGCAGGTCGAGAGTCTCGTCAAGGATATCGACGACGACATGGAGCGATTCAACGATGTGATTGCCGATCCCGCCGGGCGTGTCTTTGCCGGAACGATCGGGCAGGACGCTCAGCGTGGCGGTCTATACCGCGTCGACTTGGACGGTTCGGTCACCCGTCTCTTTCAGGGGACCGGTTGTGCGAACGGTATGGGGTTTACACCGGATCGAGGAACTTTCTACTGGACTTGTTCGACGACTCGCAAGATTTTCAAGTTCGACTACGATCAATCCACCGGCAACTTGACGAATCGGCGCGTCTTTCTCGCCGTCGGAGAAGGCGAGGGCACTCCCGACGGTCTTGTTGTCGACACGGAAGGGACGGTCTGGTCCGCACGCTGGAATGGCTACGGCATATACAAGTACTCCCCCGAAGGGGAGTTGTTAGAGAAGATCGAGTTTCCGGTTGCGGCGGTTTCGTCGTTGATTTTTGGGGGGGCGGAGTTGAACGAGATTTACGTCACAACGGCGCAGGCGTCCAAGCAGCCAAAACCCGAAGAGGGAACGTTGTACCGCGTTCGCGTCTCGGAAAAGGGCCAACCCGAGTACCGTTCTCGTGTTTTGACCGGATAGGGTCGATTGCCCGGGACGTGTTGCGAACGAGGTGCGCGGTGGACGCTGTCAGGCGACTTCAGCCAGACGTTGCGTACTCAGTAGCATCAGGATTTCGCGGAGCATATCTCGGCCCACGAGGTCGATCAGTTGATCCGTGTTCGTGATCACCACTTTGTAGATCTCGCTCAAGGAATAGACCAACGCTTCGATGACGCCTTCGATCTCTTCTCGATCGAGAGGCAAATCTTGCGCGAGCGGCTCGATTTTGTTCCACTGAATCGTAAGTGTTTGTTGCATGATTCCCTATCTCCCTGGATACCCAGTATGAATGTAATCTGTGTGCGTTTTGCCTCGAGGCGTCTGTCCTAGCCGCCCGCGACAGATCGTCTAACGACCGTGGTAGCCTTCCCTGTGCCGGACCCCGGCGAGTGATGGGCTAATCTGATTATCGACCTCTGGTGAAAAGACTTGAATCGGGGGGCGGTCGAAATCACACTGGGCCGTGTGATTGACCTGTCGTGGGGAGACCGATAGCGTGTCAGGCAAGACCCGGTGCGTACAAAGGAGAGTATGATGCAAAGAATCGATACACCGATTCGCCCTCTTTGGGGCGTCATTATAGGTCTGCTACTGTTCTGCTCTGCGATTGACGCTCCGGCGCACGATTTCGAGGGCGACGCCATGCGGATCGTCTCGCACTTCCAGGCCGGTTTCACCGCCCCGCCCACCGAGACACCCTCCAAAACCTCTGTCGATGGGCCGTTATTGGGCAACGGGGACCTCGGCGTAACTCTGAGCGGTCCTCCTGAATCGCAGCGTTTCTGGATCGCGAAGAACGACTTCTGGCGGCTCAAATCGCAGTATGGAACCAGCGGCCCACGCGTCTTCGGCGGGATCGATATCAAGATACCCGCTCTTGAGGGGGCCGATTACTTTATTGCGCAAACGTTCAGTAACGCCATCACCACCGGCCGGTTTTCGACTGGGGATACGACTGTAACCATGACGTCGTGGGTTTCGGCGACCGAGAACATCTTTGTCGTCGAACTCACTGTTAACGGCAAACCGGTCAACGCCGATCTGACTCCCTGGGTTGCAGAGGGGAACGGTGCGGAAGCGCGGTCTGGCCGGAAAGATTCGCTCCATTGGTTGACCCGTGAGTTCAACGGCGATGTGGATATCCCCGTCGGCGCGGCCTGCGCCGTCAAACTTCTGGGGGCGGACGCTTTCTCACTGACCCTGGAACCCGGGCGCACTGTCACCGTTGCCGCCGTTGTGAGGAGCTCTTTCGACAGCGACACCTACAAGAGCGATGTTCTCGTGCAGGCCGATGGCTTGAACCCGACTCGACTCGATGAGTTGCAGGGCGAGCATGCCACATGGTGGCGCGAGTATTGGAACCGCTCCTTTGTCGAGATTGGCGATCTCCGGATGGAGCAGCGCTATTATCTCTCCAACTACGTCATGGGCAGTTGCAGCCGCAACCCCGAGTTCCCGCCGCCGATCTTCGGAACCTGGAACACCACCGACGAGCCCGGTTGGTTCGGGGATTATCATCTCAATTACAACCACATGGCGCCCTTCTACGCGCTCTATTCCAGCAACCGTATCCAGCAAGCCGACCCGTATCACGCGCCCATTTTGGATTTCATGCAGCGTGGCAAGTGGTATGCGAAACAGGCGTTGGATTGCCGTGGTGTCTACTACCCGGTCGGTATCGGACCCCAGGGCATTGAGACGACGGGGAACTGTGTACGGCATGCCGATTGGCATAAGGAGAGCGGCGGCCTGTTCTTCGGCCAAAAGAGCAACGCCGCCTATTGTGTCGTGAACGTCGCCATGCGCTGGTATGCCACCTACGAAGACGCCTATGCCGAGAAGCTCTATCCATTCGTCCGTGAGGTCGCTGATTTCTGGGAGGACTACCTCAAACTCGAAGACGGCCGCTACGTGATTTACGATGACGCGATCCACGAAGGCTCGGGCGAGGGTGGCGATTTCAATCCTCTTCTGTCTCTCGGTCTTGTCCGCAACGTTTTCGAACTCGCCATCGACATGAGCGTCGCTTTGGATCTGGACACCGATCGCCGCATCAAGTGGAATGATATCCTCGCCCGCTTGAGTGATTTCCCCACTCAGCAAAAGGACGGCAAAACCGTATTTCGCTACACCGAGAAAGGCACGCCGTGGTGGCCTGACAACACCCTCGGCATTCAGCACATCTATCCCGCCGGAGCCATCGGACTCGACAGCCCGG
>CAYTDF010000048.1:0-15264 GCA_964436365.1 uncultured bacterium
GTGCGTAGCATCCCAAGGCTCCTTATCTCATGAAATCTAGAGTGTGCCAGCGATTGTAGTCCATCCCTTCCGTCCGAGAAATGGCCTGGCGAGGCATGATCGAAACAGGGCGAAGAATTAGCTTGACAGGAAACTGTTTATGTGTGTACAATAGAGATAGAAGCAAAAAATGCCGGAGAAGACCTTACAGAATGAGCCTTCAAGACGAACTCGGTTTGCCGAGCCCCATCAAGAGCCGCCCCCATGAGGCGATGATGAACGTGGTGTTGACCGCCCAGTTACTTGCCAAGGAGGGCGCTCGAATCCTGCGGCCGCTGAGCATGACCGACTCGCAGTTCAACGTACTGATGCTGCTGCAATACCAGTCCGAACGCGGGGAGATGAATCAGACCGAGCTGGGACGAATGCTCCTGGTGAACCGGTCCAACGTGACCGGCTTGGTCGACAGAATGGAAGAGGCCGGGTGGGTACAACGCAGCGCCGACGCCAACGACCGGCGCGTCAATCGCGTCCGGCTGACCGGCAAAGGCAAAGAACTCCTCCACCGGGCCGAACAGGCCTACAGGCAGCAGGTGGAGTCGGTGATGGGCGCACTCGCCAAGGATGAGCAAAACCGGCTCTGCGAAATGCTGGAACGCATACGCAGACGTCTACCGATCCAGAACAAGACCTAAGAGCCGCGCGTAACGCCTGTAGGCACTCCGCGTGGTTTACGTTGCGACAATACTGTTAACCTATCAACAGTATAGATAATAACCAAGGAGACTGAGCCATGAACCAAACCAAAAGCATTTCCGTCAAAGGTAAGCGCGTCTCGTTGGGATTGACCGCCCTGGCCATCCCCCTGACCATTCTCCTGGCCACACTCGGGAATCGGTGCCTCTACGATCTGGGCGATCTGTTCACGCCGCCCGACCAGAACCTGATACGGCAGGAGTACCGGGAGCTTCTTCAGGAGCGCGGCGAGGATCTTGAGAGAATTTGGCGCGAGGCTCAACCCGGTATCGAGACCAGTATCGATGCCCAAGACCGGGCCACGCTGCTCGATGAGGCAGTGCCTCTGGCCTACGATGACGAGTGGTTCTTCTTGGGCATCCCCGATCCCGCTCAGCGTCAGTCCGTCGACCGGCTGCACCGGCAAGCCATCCAGAAGGCGCTACGCGAAGCGTCGGGCACAGAACTCAAGTTGAGCGTACAGCTCTATCGCGGCTGGAGATGGATCGATCCACTGGAAGTGGAACTCGGCAAACGCGAAGCCGAGCGCGACAAACTCACCAAACAGCTCGAAAAACTCAAGAAACGGACGCCCCGTCTCCAGAACGAGTACAAGAACCAGAGCGTGAATCTCGCGGAAATACGCAAGACACAAGACACCAAAAGCAAAGCGGGCGAACCGCTGCTCGAATCCGAACGAGAAGAACTCAATAGAAGCCAAGCGGCGACGCTGGAAAAGCAGCAGGCGCTCGACCGCCATCTCGAACGTGTCCGGCAGATGGAGAGCGATCTGGAAGAAGTGGTGGAGAAGTTCGCCGTTCTGGAGCGGACCATCGCCGACCGGGGCGCACCCGCCAATACCGCCTATCAAGAGGCCCGCAAAGCGCATAAGACCAAAGTCTTCTGGGTACGCTTCCTCTATGCGGGGCTCCTGCTGCTCGCGGCCGCCTATCTCGTCACCCAGAAGCGCAAGAGCCGCTACGCACTTCTGTACGCTGCGTTCGGCCTGGCGGCGGCTTGGGTTTTCTGGACATTCCTCCACTGGCATGTCTCCCCTCGTCTGATCAACTATCTCGCCCGAATCTTGGGTATTGCCGTCTTGGTCACGTTGATCGTTGGGTTGCTGAGAAGCCTGCACGTTGTCTCGTCGCAGCGCCTGATGAAACAGATTCGCGAAGCCGTGCTCGCCAAGCGCTGCCCGAGCTGCAACTTCCCGTTTTATGAAGGCCGTGCGGCCTACGAGGTTTTGGGTCTCGATGTCCGGCGCATTCTGAAGTTCGCGACCTCGAAATCGGTGCAGGTGGTCAAGACCGACGAGTCCGAGCATCATTTCTGCCAGAACTGCGGGCTGCCCATCACCAACACCTGCGGCGAGTGCGGCACACACAAATACGCGCTGCTCCCCCATTGCCCGAAATGCAACGCTTCGACCGACGTCGTCGGGGTTTTTCAAACTCACCTGGACAGCCACGGACGGGACGACTAAACGCTGAACGCTGGATAGCGATCGAGGCGACACAAGAAAGCCCGGCCCCATCGGTCCCACCCCCAAGGGATCGATGGGGTACCGGGAGATCGTCACGGGAGAAACCAACCATGAACGGCACGCTCGAGAATGAGAGAGGCGGCATGCGCCGGTTCGGTTCAATCGCCGCAATAATCGTCTGCTGCCTTCTCATTCTTACATTCCTGATTCTCAACTCACTGCAAACACGGCAGCCGCCAGTGCGGTTTCCCTCCAGCCTCAAAGCCGCTTTCGCCAAAGCCCCGATAGACTTCTTACCCGCGCCGCTACGGGATTCGGCAATCGATCTGGGAATGGAAGTCGAAGAGATTGAGCGAATCGTCACCGGGGCAAGGTACGGCTTCAGGTTGCCTTGGAGGGTGGGCAACAAACCGTCATTCGACGTGCCCTCACTCGGCGCTCGCTTCAACCGGCTCTACGTACGCGGGAGATACGCAATCCCGGACGTCCCCATCGGACCGCACCGTACGACCGGCTTCTATTGTTTTCGGGATACGGTCGCGGATGGATACGAGGCCAGGTTGCGGGAAGCGTTGCGGGACTGTCTGACAACGTTCGGCGCTCCGCAGCGGCGGTTGATTTCCCAAGCGCCGGAAGCGGCATCGAAGGCACTTGGCCGGAACGCCCATCTGTTCTGGGATTTCGATTCAATAGAAATTTGGCTCGAGCACTCGCACCCCGGCGTCGAACCTGTGGAGACGAAGGACGAGCGAGGCAATTCCGTGATCCTCATGCCATCGAACTCTTACATCTTACGTATACTGTCGCGTGATGAAGCGGAACGCATGCGCGCCCGCAGTCGGACGACGTACCGAACACCTAATCAAGAAGAAGCCGAGCGGGATTTCACGATCCTGAACGAGATCGCCGACGCGGTAGAAGTCTCGCTAGAAGAATGAATTATTGCGGAGGATGTGCTGGTAGTAATCGTGGCTGGCGTTGGCTTTGAGCGGATGTGCGATCCAGATATCCCCATTGGAGGTGACGCCATTGGAGGGAGCGTAGGCGATCGCCACCCCTCCTCCCCAACTCACGTCCTGGTAGTCGCGGTCGGGTCCCGAAGACCAGACCACCCAATACGCCCCGTCGGGCGCGTTCGCGCAGTCGCTGTCGCCGTAGGCATAGAAAAGCCCCGGCAAGAACGGCTCCGTGGGGATGCTGTTGATGTACGCAACCGGCGTGGTCAACAGCGCGAAGATCTGACCGTTGTGGATGGGATCGTAACAACCGGAGGGCGATCCGGCGGCGTCGCAGCGCTTGCCCCAGAACTGGTTCCCGTCCGGAAAGTTGCACCCTTCGTCGCCGGGATACTTGCTCGCGTCGTTGCCGTCGATCACCCACAGGGCGACATCGGTATAGCGGGTGATGTTGACGTTATAGAGCATCTTGACATCGGACATGCCCCGCGCGGCTTTCGCCCGAGTCTGCGCGTTCAAGAAGTTCGGCACGGCGATGGCCGCCAGGATGCCGATGATCGCCACCACGATCAGCAGTTCGATCAGCGTAAACGCGCGCATTGACTTCCGTGTCATCACCGAACCTCCATCCAAGTCGCCCAGTTGCTTCCATTGATTGTACCACTGCCTGCAGCACTCTCGCAGAGGTTATTCAGCCTCAAAGGTCATGAAACCCAGATTCTGAGCCCTTGTGGAACACCTACCCCCCGTAATCGGGATCGAATTCGAGGAGGTACTCAAGCAGCGCCGCCCGCGCGCCTTCACCCATCCCCTCCGCGCTTTCCTCGTAGATCCGCGTCACATGCAGCAGCGACTCAGCACTCCCATAGCGTTGAATCAGGCGAGCGAGTGTCTCTGTATCCTGGGACGACTTATCCTCGGCGATTGCGGCTTCCAGATTCTCAATGATTCGCCGTTCCAGTTCCGGGAGTTTTTCGTCCGGTAGAACGCCCAGCGTCACGATTCTCGCCCGCGGCTTCGGCGAGGCGATCTCCCGCAGAATGCATTCGCGTCCCTCTTCCGGCGCCAGTTCATACAACCGCTTGAGCGCCACACCTGCGAGGCTCTCTTCGGCATCGGAATCGGCGTGCTCGAATTCGGGTGGATGCTCATACAGAGTGCGCAGATGCGGCAACATAGCGGGGCCCGCGTTCGGTCTCCACAGATACTCGATCCACAAGTTGGAGAACTGCTCCCGAGGTGACAGGCTCATGAAGTTCCTCACGAATTCGTCCTGTATCTCGACCGCCCAGGGGGGAAGTTCAACTTCCGCGTGTCTTCTCAGAATGCGCCAAACCTCTCGCTCAAGCGCTTCCAGACACCGCGCGCGCACGTCTTCCTTCTTCCGCCCCAGAACACGATGCAACTCGGTGAGCGTTTCCACATTAACCTGGCAGCCCGCACGGCGTCTTTCCTTCCACTCCTCCTCGCCCCCATGGTTGGAGGATCGGTACTCCGTTGCGGCTTTCATGTTAGTCAGCGTTTGAAGAAACTGAGCGTCAATCGGCCAGTCCGGCGCAGTCAGGATCTTCTCCATTTCACGGATCACGTAATCACGGTGGGGCGAAGCGAACAGACTGCGAAGAATCAGACGTTCTGAATTCAAACGGGAAAAGAGTTCGTCGACGGCCTCCTTTGTCCCATAGCGCTGGAGTTGCTCGTTCGTCGCCGTCTTGTACCACGCGGGTGCACGCTTCGCTCTCGGCAGCACCTCGAACTCGAGAATGTTCGAAGTCAGTTTACATCGGGAAATCGCGCGGTTATCAGTTTGTACAGTCATGTCATCCACACGGGTCGAAACCATATAGAGCCGGTAGACGCCGGGACGGTCGAACCGCACATAGTCGTTGACGCTCAACGCGACCCCCTCGGGTGTGCTGCCCAGCATGGGGGGAGGCGAAGTTAACCCACCAGCTATGAAGAAACTGCCCAGAGCGGAGCTGTAGTAGTCGCGCAGTGGGTCGACGACTTCGGGATCGGTGAAGTAACTGTCACTATGGAGCCGCCCGCTACGATCATACTCCCTAACACTGAGCTGATACCGGTCGGCGGTCGAACTCGAAAAGAGCTGCTCGATGACAATGGCCTCGCCTTGCCGGACCGTTTTCGCTCCGCCTGCCAGTTGAATCGTGAACTCCACATCTTCGGGATTATTCGAGACAAGTTCGCGGTGGCGTTCGGTGAAACTCTGCTCGCTGTCTTCTTCAGCGGCCGAGACACTCGGAATGAGCGCATTCAATCCACAAACCAGCAAACAGATAACACCAGCCGTGCACAGCCAACCTTGAGTTGTGAATCGTTTGAACATCTCCACTGCGCCTTCCTCTGATGGGCCTTCCTCTCCTGCCAAATGCCGGGACACAACCCAACCTGCCGTCAGTACCCTGTAAACTCAACGACGCGGCATCCAGCTTCGTAATCCCCGCAGCCACCTATTAAACTCTAATTTACACCACCACGCGGGAATCGTCCGAAAAGGGCTTGACATAAACTGTTTATATGTTAACATCCGATACATAACCATTTTGTGCCGCCGTTTCAAAGAGCTGTGATAACCCGAACCTTGCGTCAACGGCCTCTTTTCCGCAGCATGATTCGATGGGAACCGAGGCGGACACGGAAAAGAGAATAATGCAAACTAGTCAATCGGAAGGTGCAAACAGGGCGGCCGGGACTCCCCAAGGCACGCAATCGGAGCACCCGCTACGTGGGCTGCTCGTGGCCCAGTTCTTCGGGGCGTTCAACGACAACGTCTGGAAACTGCTGGTGGCCCTGCTGGCGATCCAATCGATCCCCAAAGACGCGGCAAACTACGAAACCCTCTCGCAGATGCGCACCACGATGACGTTTGTCATCTTCACCCTCCCCCTGGTCCTCTTCTCCCTCCCGGCGGGTACCTTCGCGGACCGCATCAGCAAGCGCTGGATCGTGCTGGCCATGAAAGGCCTCGAAATCGTGCTGATGGCCTGCGGCATGCTGGTTCTGCTCTTCGCACCCGGCAGCACCGTGCTCCCGCTGGTGGTTCTAGGCCTGATGGGGATGCAGAGCGCGCTCTTCAGCCCGGCCAAATACGGCATCCTTCCCGAACTCCTCTCCCACAAACAACTCTCCAAAGGCAACGCCCTGCTGGAGATGTGGACGTTCCTGGCCATCATCTTGGGGACCGCCGCCGGTGGCGCGCTCTTGGATGCGACGCGAGGTCATTTGTGGCTGTCGGGAGCGATCTTGACGGTGCTCGCAATCACAGGATTCATCGCCGCACTCGGCATACCCCACGTCCCACCCTCCCGGCCGGAAGGCGGGAGCATGTCCGAGATCGTGCGTAGCGCCTGGGGCGCGATACGCGCCGACCGCGCCCTGTGGCTGGCAATTCTGGGGTCGGCTTACTTTTGGGGCACGGCTAGCCTCTTGGGCCAAGACATCCTGGTCTACACCAAGAACCTGACCAAGGAGATGGCGAATTCCGACACGCTGGCGGGCCTGCCCATGGCGTCGTTCGGCATCGGTATCGGCATCGGCAGCATGCTGGCCGCGCGGCTCTCCTCCTCCAAGGTCGAGACCGGGTTGATACCGCTGGGCACACTGGGCTTGGCGCTGTTGACCATGATTCTCGGGCTGACCGGTCCCGGCATCGCGGGCACGCTCATTCTGATGGGCCTTTTGGGAATCGCCAGCGGCCTGATCACCGTGCCGTTGCTGGCGCTGATCCAGTGGCGCGCCCCCGCCGACCGCCGGGGGGCGGTGATTGCGCTCTCCAACGTCCTCGTCTTCACATCCGTTCTTTTCGGTTCTCTCGCGGCGACCGGCCTGGCACTCGCGGGGCTCAGCCCCCAGGGCATTCTGATCGTGGCCTCGGTGGTCACCGTGATCTGCACCGTCTGGGCCTTGCAACTGCTTCCGGAATCCCTGTTCCGGTTGGTCATGGTCCTGATCACACAAAGCCTCTATCGAGTGAGAAGTACCAACCGGGAGGTCATCCCGGAAACCGGCGGCGCGTTGCTCGTTCCCAACCATGTCTCATTCGTCGATGGACTGCTCATCTCCACCGCCACCGACCGGCCCATCCGTTTCGTGGTCCACTCGCACTACTACAACCATCCCCTGCTCCGCCCGATCATGAGCCTGATCGGCGCGATCCCGATCGCTTCCACCGGCAGCCCGCGCGAAATCCTACAGGGGCTCCGTCTGGCGGGTCAGGCGCTCGACGAGGGCGAGTTGGTCTGCATCTTCGCCGAAGGTCAGATCACACGCACCGGCACGCTTTCGCCTTTCCGGCGCGGGCTCGAACGGATCGCAAAGGGCCGCGACGTACCGATTCTTCCGATCTACCTCGACCAGTTGTGGGGCAGCGTCTTCAGCAACGAGGGCGGAAAGTTCTTCTTCAAGATGCCCAAACGCATTCCCTATCCGGTCGGGATTCACTTCGGAGCCCCGC
Source organism: uncultured bacterium (assembly GCA_964436365.1). Classification (GTDB taxonomy): domain Bacteria; phylum Hinthialibacterota; class Hinthialibacteria; order Hinthialibacterales; genus CAYTDF01. The sequence continues at coordinate 7,631 of CAYTDF010000048.1, forward strand.
TGCCCGCCGCCACACCGATATTCCAAGTCCAAGAGGCCGTGCGAAGCCTGGGACAGGTCGCGTGGGAAGCGCGCAAGCCCGAGCGCCCGCCGCTGCACCACACCTTCATTCGCGTCGCACGCCGAAACCCACTTCAGCTGGCTTTCGTGGACGCCACCTCTCCCACCACTTCACGCATAAAATCGCTCGTGGGTACCATCGCCCTGGCCCGAAAGTTGAAGTCCGAATGGCAGAATCAAGAGACGGTTGGGATTTTCCTGCCGCCCAGCGTCCCGGGGGCGCTAGTCAACCTGGCCGCGACCCTGGCCGGCAAGACCAGCGTGAACCTCAACTACACTACCGGCCGTGCCGGACTGGAGTCCGCCGCGCAGCAGTCCAAACTCGAGACCGTCGCCACTAGCCGGAAGTTCCTCGAAAAGGCAAAACTGGAACTGCCGGAAAATGTGCGGCCGATCTGGCTCGAAGATGTGGCCAAAACCATAACCGGCGGCGATAGGGCTTTCGCTCTCTTGCTGGCCTGTCTCGCACCCGTACGAACGCTCGAACGGCTCTGTGGTGCGGAACGCCCGGTGACCGCCGACGATATCGCGACGATCATCTTCAGCAGCGGAAGCACGGGCGAACCCAAAGGGGTCGTGCTGAGCCACTTCAATATCGATTCGAATGTGGAGGCGGCGGCTCAGGTGGTGCCGTTACGCGACGGGGACCGTATTCTCGGTATTCTCCCGTTCTTCCATTCTTTCGGCTACACCGCCACGCTGTGGCTCGCGGTCAATCACAAGTTGGGCGTTGTCTATCACGTCAACCCGCTCGACGCCCCGACCGTGGGCACGCTGCTCGAGCGCAATCACGTCACGCTCATGATCGCGACCCCGACATTTCTGCGTATGTACTACCGGCGCTGTGAGCCTGCACAGTTCGGCGCGCTACGCTTCCTCATCACCGGGGCGGAAAAACTCCCGCAACAGCTGGCCGACGCCTTCGAAGAACGTTTCGGCATTCGGCCGCTGGAGGGCTACGGCGTCACCGAATGCGCGCCGATCATCTCCATCTGTCTCCCCGATTTCCGCGCCCCCAGCCTCTACCAGCCCGGCTATCGGAAAGGTTCCGTCGGCCGTCCCCTTCCCGGCGTCATGACTCGGATCGTCGATCCGGAAACAGACGAAATCCTGCCTCCAAATACGCCGGGGATGCTCCTCATCAAAGGGCCGAATGTCATGCAGGGGTATCTCAACCGCGACGATCTCACCGCGGAAGTGATGCGCGACGGCTGGTATGCGACCGGCGACATCGCCCAACTCGATCTGGAGGGTTTCATCACCATCACCGACCGGCTCTCCCGCTTCTCCAAGATCGGTGGGGAGATGGTCCCCCACGGCCGTATCGAGGAAGCCTTCCAAGCGGCTGTGGATCAAGAGGAGCGCGTTTTCGCCATCACTGCGGTCGAAGACGAGCAGAAAGGTGAACGCCTAGCTGTGTTACACACGCTCCCCGAAGAGGTCATTCCGGGAATCCTCGAAACGGTGAACGCCAGCGGTCTACCCAATCTTTTCATTCCACGGCGCGACTGCTTCGTGAAAGTGGAGCAAGTGCCGATACTCGGTTCGGGCAAGCTCGACCTACGTACGATCAAGGAAATCGCGCGGGAGCGGCTTCTGGGGAAATGAGTACTTCCGATCGACACAAAGAATCCTCCATGCGAATAACATTGCTTGTCTATAGTCTCGGCATGGGCGGCGCGGAGCGCGTGCTCTCCATCATGGCCAACCACTGGGCGCAAAAAGAATGGTGCGTCACCATTCTGACCCTCGATGGCGGCACCGTGCCTCCATTCTTCCCACTCGACCCACGCGTTCGGCACCGGAGTCTGAAACTCGCGTGGGAGTCCCAGAACCCGATACAAGCCATCGTGAACAACATACGGCGGCTGCGGAAACTGAGGCTGGAAATCGGACAAACGGAACCCGACGTGACGATCGCCTTTACCACCGCAGTCAACGCCATGAGCCTCTTAGCGCTTTTCGGTCTCGGGCATCGAACAATCGTCTCCGAGCGAACGGACCCCGTAATGAACCCCGAACGCGGTGTCTGGAAATCCTTACTGAAAGCCGTCATGCCCCTTGCGCATGGTTTCGTCGTGCAGACAGCCCGCGCGGTGGAGTTCTATCCCCGTTGGCTCCGGCCGCGCCTCTCGGTCATTCCCAATCCCCTCCCCCAGCCTCGCAAAGAACAGCAACGGGAACCGGGTGCGCCCTGCCGCAAGACCGTCATCACCGTGGGGCGACTGTGTGTAGAAAAACGTTACGACATCCTGCTGGAGGCTTTCGCGCGATTTCACGAACGGTTCCCGGATTGGAAACTACGTATTCTTGGCGATGGTGCTCTACGTGGCGAGCTCGAGACGCTTCGCGACCGGCTCGGATTGCAGGGTTGTGTGGAGATGCCCGGCTCCGTGCCCGACCCGTTCCGGGAGTATCGCCAAGCGGACATCTTCGCGCTCTCATCGGATATCGAGGGATTCCCCAACGCCTTGTGCGAAGCCATGGCCTGCGGGTTGCCCGTCATCGCCACCGATTGCCCCACGGGTCCCCGTGAGATCGTCCGTGACCGTGAAAACGGTCTTCTCGTCGCCAACCGCGATGCCGACGCACTTGCCGACGGCTTGTGCCATCTGGCAGAGAACAGCGATGAACGCGAACGTATGGCGCTCCAGGCCACGGAAATCGCCGACCGGTTTTCTGTCGAAAAGACTATGCCGCTGTGGGAAGAGCTCTTTTAGGGAGTCGAGTCTATCGACCTCCACACACCCACTACTGTGCCGTCCTCAGCCGAATGCGTCCATTGGACGTGCTCAGAGAGATACGCCCCGTGCCGGATGTGCCGATAGCCCCGACCAGCCGCCGTTTGGATCGTTTCTCCTCCACAACCGCGAATTCCGAATGAATGCCGCCCCCCGAAGTTCTCGCATCGAGGTAGCCTTGGTAATCGCCCGGCAAGGCCAGATCGATCGCCCCATTCGTCGTCGTGATCTCCACAACACCGGCCTGCTCGAGGACTGTGGCATCCACCGCGCCGTTGCTCGACACCAATACGCCCTCCTCCAGACGCTCGGACAAGAGAACGATCCGGCCGTTCGAGGTCCTCGCGTTGACGCGCCCTGAGACGCTCTTCAGATCGACCTTGCCATTGCTGGTGTGAAGATTGAATGCGCCTTCCGCATGGTGCACGTGGATTTTGCCGTTTGAGGTTCGCGCACGCACATTCGCCGCAATGTGAGCGACAGTGATCTTACCGTTCGAACTTCGCAAGTCGAGTTCGATCGCAGCCGGAACCTCGATCTCGTAGCGCACGGAGACGGATGTTCGCCGAGGTTTCGACGGATGCTCGCGATGAATTCGAAGGCTCGCGCCTTCGCGCAACACGCGCGTGGTCACCCGATCGGCGTACTCTTCGGCGGCCCGCTCGCTACGGGACTGCACCGTCACCCAAGACTTGATTCGAATCTCGGCGATATCCGAACCTTCGACCGTGATCGAGCCGTTGGCCGTCTCCACATCGAGCAGAGATACATTTTCGCTGTCGACCGTCCATGACCGGTGCACCGTGCATCGGCCTCGATGGTCGGATGTGGCGACGCCGACCGTCGATTCAATAATGTCGGCGGGAATCTCGACAACCGCCTTCACGACCTCAACGGGTGCCCTCACCCCGGCCTTGGCCATATCGAACGTGGCGCCCACAATCTCCCCCGTGGCACCGACCACCTCGCCAGCCAAATCGAAAGCCGCGCAACCCGCAAAGCCCAAGAGACCGATACAAAGCGTACTGAGAACCAGAATTCGTGCGAAACGTCTTATCTTCGTCATGATCATCCCTATTCTTTCTCTGCAGACTCACACTCCCCCAGATGTAGAGACGATAGAAAGGCGGGAAACATTCAATTTGTGGAAGGGATTACTGGAAAAAAACGGCAGCGGCTAGGCAGAGACGATCCCCCCTCACCCGGCGTCGACATACTGACGCCGCCACTCTTCGAGGCAGAGGAGTTGCCAAATGTAGTAGCCCCGGTAGTCTCCGGCATCGTGCGCTTCCAAGATGCCGCGCACGGTTTCCGGCCGGAAACAACCCCGCGCAAGAGACCGCTCGCCCAGCAACGTGTCCCACGCCATCTCCCGCCACGCCCCGGCGAACCATTCGTCAATCGGAATGCCAAAACCGGTTTTCGGTTTGGAGAAAAGCGCCTCCGGCAGAAGCGATCGTATCGCCTGCCGGAAGATATATTTCTTCTGACCGTCGCGAGTTTTCAGGTCGTAGGGGATCGACGCCGTCAGTTCCAAGAGCTTGTGATCGAGCAGCGGAGAGCGCGCTTCGAGACCGTGGGCCATCGACGCGATATCGACCTTGGGCAACAGATCACCGGGCAGATAGTTGTGGAAATCCGCGTAGATCGCACGCTCGACCGGATGGGTCCCCGCCTCATCCCGATGATAATCCCGGCGGTAAATCTCAGTCGGGTCCAGCTCGCGCAAACCTTCCGCGAAGCTGTCGGTATACAGCTGCTCACGTTTATCCGCATCAAAAAAAGAGACGAATTTCACATACCGCGCAGCCGGATCGGGCTGCAGCAGCCCACGCGCCGTCACGCCCTTCCGCCGGATCGTCGCGGGGAGCCACGGGCACCGGGCGGCCAGTTCGGCGGCATACCGGCCTCCGAAGGGCAAGAGCCAACGGGCCAGCCGTTCGTACTTCTCGTACACCGTATAGCGCTCGTAGCCACCGAAACATTCGTCACCACCGTCCCCGTTGAGCGCGACGGTAACCGACTCGCGCGCAAACTTCGAGACGTAGTACGTAGGAAGGGCTGAGGAGTCGTTGTACGGTTCTTCGTAGAGATGAACGAGTTTCGAAAAAATATCGGCCTCTTCCGGCTCCAGAATAAACTCGTGGTGTTCGGTCTTGTAGCGTTCGGCGACCTGTTTCGCGAAGGGCAGTTCGTTGTGTTTTTCGTACGTGAACCCGATCGAGAATGTCTTGACGGGCTTCGAGGAAGCCTCTGCCATCCGCGCCACGATACTACCCGAATCCAGCCCGCCCGAAAGAAACGCGCCGAGAGGAACGTCGCTGATCATACGAATACGCACGGCTTCGTCGAAAGCCTCCATCAGCGCTTCGCACCACTCCGCTTCGCTTCGCCGCCGCTTCTCGGCATACGACAGCCGCCAATAGCGGTGCACCGAAGGACGGCCGTTTTCGACCAACAGGTAATGCGCGGGCGGGAGTTTGTAGATGTTTTTCAGCCCCGTGTACGGTGCGGGGCAGTAGCCGAGGGCCAGGTAATGGTGCACGGCGGCGCGGTCTTCCTCGCGCGGAACCTCCGGCAAAGCGAGAAGAGCCTTCAGTTCCGACGCGAACGCGAAACGCTCGTCGTCGACGTAATATTTTAGCGGCTTCTTCCCCACACGGTCGCGGGCCAAGAACAGTCGATTCCGGCGCGCGTCCCAAAGAGCGAAGGCGAACATACCTCGCAGTTCTTTCAGACAATCGACACCCTTCTCTTCGTAGAGATGCAGGATCACTTCCGAATCGCTCTGGGAACGAAACCGATGCCCCGCATTCTGCAGTTCGGTCCGCAAAGACTGGAAGTTATAAATCTCCCCGTTGACCACAAGAACGATGGAACCGTCTTCGTTGGTCATCGGCTGGGACGCGGCCTCACTGAGATCGATAATGGAGAGGCGGCGATGGCCCAACCCGACCGCTCCCCGGACCCAGTGGCCGTCCGCGTCGGGGCCCCGGTGCAGAAGACGCTCGTTCATCGAATCGATCTGTTCCGCATGGACGGGGCGGTTCGGATCGAAGTGAAGCAGACCGGTAATACCACACATGAACGTTCAAACCTTTCCTAACAGCGAGAGTGTCTCCCCAAAGTTCTTCCGACTGGAAAGACCTGCATTGTCTTCACCAAAGAGAGGAGACGGGGATTTCCGGCAGCAGATCCAAAAGGGCGTCCGGCGTAACGTAGTTCTCGTCCAGCAGAAGCCCGGAAAGCAACCGATGGGGGACGCACTCAAAGAGCGGATTGCGGACGTTAACCCCCTCGGGAGCCGTCTCCCACACATCGTCCGGGGGATCGTCCCGGATGACGAATCCCAGCGCCTCCAAATCCGGCGGCAGTAGTTTCAATGAAGAAGTCGCCACGACAGCCGGTTTACCCGCGTCGTGGGCGGTCGTCGCCAAACCTTGGCTCCCCACTTTGTTCACGACCCCGTCGCGCGTAACCGCATCGGCCCCCAGCAGGACGATGTCCGCGGAATCCACTAGCGAAGGCAGCAGGGCGTCGGTCACAAACGTAACCCGATGCCCCTTCGCGGCGAGCATGCCCGCCGTGTGACGACCCTCACAGAGCGGCCTCGATTCGCCCACAAAGACCTGCAGAGGGTGGGCTTCCCGCGCGGCGGACAACCAGGCGAAGACCGTGGAACTCCACGACATCGTCACCACCGCGCCGATCCCAACGCCGAGAGCCTCTTCAAAGCGATTCCAATCATCCCCACAGGGTGCCGGTTCGCGCGGCTCTTCGAGATAACTCTGGTCGTCCTCCAATGCCAAAAGCGCTTCGTTGGCCACTCGAAACAGCGGAGCCATACAGGGCTGCGCTCGCGTCAACTCGGCAGCGGCCGCCTGATAATGCTCGGGCGGCAAATCGGCGAAGAGTTTCGCGGCGCTCAGTGCCAGCTGCATCGCGCCCGAAGTCCGGTCGGCCGCGATCTCGGCGATGGCGTGCCTCCATGCATCCGAATCATGGTTTGTGGGTACTGCGTAATCAGCCATCGCTTCTCTTCCTTACAACCCGCTTTCCCCAACCCACCTGAGCGGGCAACCGTTAAATTCGAAGGTCGAGGATGACGAAACTTGCGACGGCGGGGATACCGAGCAGCAGGTTTGGAATCCAGACACTAAAACTGGGATTGATCAATCCCATCTCCGCGAAGCTGACACAAAATGCCAGCGCTCCATAGTAACCGAAAGCGACGAGAAGTGAGACGCCGAAATCGATGGAGACGCTCGCGCTTCTCGGACGAAGCGTAAAACAGACCGCGATCAGGGCCAGTATCACCAAACCACATGGGAACGCCTTGCCTTTCAGCGCGTAATAGACCTCGTACTGCGCGGCGGGGTATCCGGCGTCGTGGTTACGCTGAATCATCTCCCGCAGGTCACGGAGCGACATCTCTTCCGGTTTCTGATTGGTTCGACCGAAATCGGCAGGGACCTCGGGCATAAGATAGATCATCTCGTCGAAATGTTTCGTGGTGACCGTCCGGTCGGGATGGAAGGTTCTCACGACGACGTCTTTGAACTGCCAGTGTCCACGAGACTGGTACTCGGCGACGCGCACACGCAGACGCCGGAGCGGCTCACCGCGCTCGGCATCGACTTCGACGATATCCAACGCTCGAAGTTGACGTTGCAGAGGTATATACAGTTTGACGTGGAAGGTACGGTGACCCTGGCCCAATATCCAGATGTCGTTCTGTCCGGCCTGGCGATCTCCCTTCCGTTTGATGGTATACCGCATGAGCCATTCCGACTCCTGCTGCGCGGGAGCCACAACCCGGTCATAGAGCAGAGGC
>CAYTDF010000049.1:0-6371 GCA_964436365.1 uncultured bacterium
CGGCGGTCGGTGTTTCGGGCACGTCGGTCGCGGTCGGCACGGCGGTCGGTGTCTCGGGCACGTCGGTCGCGGTCGGCACGGCGGTCGGTGTTTCGGGCACGTCGGTCGCGGTCGGCACGGCGGTCGGTGTCTCGGGCACGTCGGTCGCGGTCGGCACGGCGGTCGGTGTTTCGGGCACGTCGGTCGCGGTCGGCACGGCGGTCGGTGTCTCAGGTACGTCAGTCGCGGTCGGAACAGCGGTTGGTGTCTCCACAGGAGGTACCGTTGTGGGCGTTTCTACAGGTGGGACTTCGGTTGGCACCACCGGTACGTCAGTCGGCGTAGGCGGTACAGCCGTTGGGGTCTCCACAGGAGGAATTGCCGTTGGGGTCTCCACGGGAGGAATTGCTGTTGGCGTCTCAATCGCAGTCGGGGTCTCGTCCTGCGCATACGCTCCCATCGCTCCAATTATCAAGAGAGCAGCTACTGCGAGCAATGGTATTCGCACCATACTGAGCATGACTGAAACTCCTTTCAACTGGTCACACGACCGAATAAACAGTATCGCCGACCGTAGCGTACGGCGGCAAGAACAACAGGCTTCAGTTAGATGCGAATATGCTCGATATTGCTCTGAATGTCAAGTAGATAGGGTCGAAAGTGTCTGAAATTTCTAGCCTCATGAAGAAAGTGAGTGCTAGGAGTGTCGGAATACGTGTGCCTTTGAGGCGCTCCGGCCGCCCGAGGAAGAGTGCGCGAAGCGGTGTAATTCCCCCTCCGCCCGGCTCTTCTTTTGGACGAGACCCCCCAACCAGAGCCTTGCGCGGGGCTTCGGCACAGGAGATGTGACGCTTCGCTCCTCCGTGCGACAGGCAAAGCGATAGGAGTGCAAAGACTGTGACGAACGCTCTAGTGGTGTTTACAGGATTCTTCACACACATTGGGCCGGAGATGAGGTTTTCGGTGCACACCGATGCGGACGAGCATAGAGCAGGGCCTATATATACAATATACGCACTATAGTTTGTAAATATATTCATCATGGGTATCTTTTCGTCAGAGATGGCCCGATGACAGCCTGCAACGATGGCCACAAACGGGCCTGACGATCCATAAACAGTGGTTTGCCCGTTGCCTTGGCACCTAATTGAGAGTAATCTTTATGGATATGTTCGTTTAGTTTCTGGGGAGACGAGCCGATAACGGTTTGATTTGATTGAGACTGCCTTTCCGTTGAGGAGAATCTTGCGGCGGTCTCATAGGCCTTAATGGTGAATGTGATCCGAAAGAGAGGGGTGGCTCGAAGAGCTCGCTCCGGCGCCAACCGTACGAAGGGTTGGTTCTTCGACCTAGGCGCGCATTACGTCGATTTGGCGCGTCGCAGACGATGGCGTCTGCTGATGGGTGAGCTGTCTGCGCTCATCTTGTCGCTGCTGATCCTTGCGATAGCGTCATTCCCACGTTTCATCGGTTTGCATCTTCGAGATTGGCTCAAGAAAGAGCGCCCGACAGAGTTTAAGGTACGCTCGTGGGGCTGGAAGCGTAGAACGGACTACTGTCTTGCCACGACGTGCGTCTTGGCATCGTTCGCGATGCTTATGCCCGCAGCACCGGGTCCCGCGTTGGTCGAGAATGCGATTGGCTTCGATGCGGTTCTGGAACCGGACAACCTTCTCAGTCTGCTGGTTCAGGATGAAGTTCCAGTGTTTGCCACGGCGAGCAGTTTCAATCCACTGGTCGTGAAGGCAGATACGCAGGGCCTTAGCGAGCCGCTCAGCGCGGTTGCCATCGGTCGGCTCGGCGCTCCCGAAACGCAGTTTGAAATCGAGAAACCGAAAGTTCGGCCGGAAGGTCAGATGCACGTGGTCAGAGCGGGTGAGAACCTGTGGGAGATTTGCCAGAACTACGGTGTTAAGAAGAACGACGTTATCGCGTGGAACGGTCTGATCAATCCGAGCCGACTCTCGATCGGTACGCGATTGTTCCTGCCAGGCGGCAAGACACCACAAAGATCCGAGATGGTGGTTCCGATCAAGGTGCCTCGGTTGAGAATCACTTCTGGATATGGGATGCGGATGCACCCGATCCTGAAACGCCGTAGGTTCCACAGCGGAGTCGATTTCGGAGCACCGCGGGGCACGCCGATTCTGGCCGCGGCGGACGGCGTCGTGGTGAAAGCGGGACGTGACCGCTACCTGGGGAAATATGTAGAAGTCAAGCACAATGCGAAGTTGACCACGAAATACGGGCACGCCGACAAAATTCTGGCCAAGGTCGGCGATCGCGTCAAAGCGGGCCAGACCATCGCTCGGGTCGGACGAACGGGACGCTCGACCGGTTACCACTTGCACTTCGAAGTGATTGTCAACAAGCGGCACACCAATCCGATGACACACGATATCGCTTGGCCGGGGAGCGTCGGTAGAAGGACGCAACTCACAAGACGGTAAGTACGCGATTCTAACTCGAAAACAAAGTCGTCGATTTATCCAGGGTCTGGGGAGCAAGGGTCTGCTTGACCGGATCCCGCCGCTTCATCATACTCCTTTTCCCATCCCGCTTTTGGGACCCGTTTTTTGGGGCACTAGCTCAGCTGGGAGAGCGCTGCCTTCGCAAGGCAGAGGTCGAGGGTTCGAGTCCCTTGTGCTCCACTACAATCGTCGTGTCTGAAACCGTAGCGTTACAGACCGTCTGGCAACGCAGGGACCACCCGGCCAGCACAGACCCCTTCTTCTGAATTGTCCTCGACAAGGAAAATCATCTACTCCGCGACGATCGCTCACTTTTCTCCAAGATGAAGTAGAAGGTCGCCCCCTTGTCCACTTCACCTTCCGCCCACACCCGGCCACCGTGGCGGTGTACGATCCGCTGCACTGTGGCTAGCCCGATTCCGGTGCCTTCGAAATCATCCGTGCGATGCAGACGCTGGAAAGCGCCAAACAACTTTTCGACGTAGGCCATGTCGAAGCCGACGCCGTTGTCCCGAACATAGAAGGTCGTTTCATCTTCGTGGAGAGTGGCGCCGAGTTCAATCTCGGTACGACCGCGCGTGCCGGTAAACTTCCAGGCATTCCCGAGAAGGTTGTGCAGAACCTGGCGCAACAGTTTCACGTCGCCTCTCGTTCGTAGCCCCGGTGTCACAAGGAATTCCGCATCGCGGTTCGGTTCAGACGCCTGGAGTTCGGCGGCGATCGCCTTCGCCATTTCGGACAGATCCACCACCTCCCGCCGCAGATTCGTTCGAGCCATGTGAGACAGGTCCAAGAGAGCATCGATGAGTTCGGACATCCGTTGGCTCCCAGACCGCACTCGGTCCAGATGCTCCCGTCCCTTTTCGTCCAAGCGATCCGCCTGCCCTTTCTGGAGGAGGCGGGCGAAACCGTTGATCGAGCGCAACGGCGCGCGTAAATCGTGTGAGGCGGAATAGGAAAAGGCTTCGAGTTCCCTATTAGCGTCCTCCAGCTCGCGAGTGCGCTCTTGTACGCGCTTGTCGAGTTCGTCTGCGTGGTGCTGGATATCTTCGTAAAGAAGCGCGTTCTGAAACGCGGTTGCGACCATGCCTGCCAGGGCCTCAAAAAGCGTCGCGCGTTTGGAAAAATCACGCCTCTCTCTGGAGGCCAGCTCCTGGCCCTCTGCCTGTCAGGAATCGCCCAACGCTGAGCCCGATCTGGAGCAGACTCACGCGGAGACGATAACCACGCAGTCATTCAGCGGAACGTCTACATTCCTCACCGGCTACGCCGTCTCCAGAGCCAGATCGCCACCACCGCAATGACCGCCCAAGGGAGCAGAAACAGTACAAACGAAACCACGCGGGCGACGAGAGTGGTCAAAAGCGAACAGGAGTAGAGCAAGATCGCGATCGAGTCCTTCACCGTGCGCCGAATCGGGCTGAAGACATCGTCGGGTTCGGATTCGACGATGCGTTTCTCTTCCGGTTTTTGGCGCAGAGTGAGATCGACCGTTGAGTACTGAATCTGCCGGTCGCGGATCCGTTGGCGGCCTTGGAGCCGTTCGATCTCCAGCCGGATCTGGCCCATCTTCTGTTCGACTTGGAGCAGCTCATCCAGTTTCTTGACTTCACGCTCGTAGAGCTTCTGAAGACGTTCTTCCTGGCGCTGCAAATTCTTGATGCGCGTCACGTCATCGAAATAGAGCTCGCTGATGTCCTGAACGCGGCTTTCCAAATCGAGGGTCTTCCCCAGCGACTCCGAAGACTCGATGAATCCATCCAACGCGGCCGCCGGAATCCACAGCCTGTAATACGCCGAAGGATTCTTTTCTCTCTCGTGGCTTCGATACTCGGCCACCAGCCCGCCTGTTTCCTCGACGGTTTCTTCGACGGCGGCTCGCGCCTGCGGTAGGTCCTCAACCTCCACCGTCATCTGCACTTCGCGAACGATCTTGCGTCCTTCAGCAACAGAGTTGACCGCATTCGCATCGCCCGCTTCCCCCCGAGCGCCCACGCCAGCCGAAGGCCACTTTGTTTCAAATTGAGTTCCCGTGCCAAACGACGCGAGTCTATCCTCATCCTCGTCCCCGTCGTCATCAACCCCGTATGCACGACGCGCTGCCCCCATACGCGATCGAGAGCCCCGCGAGACGCTTTGGGGGGATCGCTGGACCGCAGGTCTCTCCCCCAACTGTGCCCGGACCTGTCCGGACCTGAGCCCCGAGACCTGTCTTGAAGCCTCACGCTGTAGGGAGTCGTAGTCGGGGATGTAGACCACGGCCAAGAGCAGAAAGACCAGCGCCAATCCGGCCAGGCGGAACGAATGCGGGGACGCGATAACCCAATCCCAGATCGGCTTTCGCGATTCCCCCGGCTGCGGTTGTACCGTCTGAGGAAGAGTTTTGACAAATCGGCTTAGCCGTTGGATCACTTCTTCATGGCTGTCCATTTCGGTTGAAGCCTCCTGCAACCGCTCGGAAGCGAGCCGGAGCGAATCCAGGGTCTTCCGCAGATCGGCATTCGCCTCCCGTTCTTTCTCAACCAGGGCGCTCTCGTCAGGGCCGAGCTGCCCATCGAGATAGCGAGAGAGATGCGTCTTTATGAATTGGCTTAGCCGGTTGCGCACGATCAAATCTCCACATCCTGCAAGAGGCGTTGCAGTTTCAGTTTCGTACGGGTCAGTCTTTGATCGACAGCGTCGATCGTGACGCCCAACCGCTGGGCGATGTCCGCATACGAAAGTCCTTCGAAAAAGCGAAGCACGACAACCTCTCGATTTCGTTGCGTTAGTTTCTTTAAGGCTTTCCAGACCTTCCGGTCGGTTTCCTTCTTTGTGAGACGGTCAGACGGGATACCGGAGGGGTCCTCGAGACGTTCAAGCGCGTCTGCATCGTTCCGGTGGGCATGCCGCCGAGCCTGGCGCAGCCAGGTCCACGAGCAGCGCCGGGCGATTCCTTTCAGCCAGGCATAGAACTTGGTGCGGTCGCGAAGCGATCCGAAGGCCAGGTAGGCCCGAGTCAGCGTCTCCTGCGCCAGTTCTTCCGCTTGGTGCGGATCGCCGGTCAGGGTCAGGCAATAACTGTAGAGCGTCGCGAGATGCTCCTGCGCCAGCCCTTCAAAATCGCGATGTTCCATAGCAGCCCAATTCAGTTCCCGCAGCCCCGCCCTTGTCGTCTCGATGGCCTGGTTAAACTCGGTCTCGTATTAGAGTAACCGGAGACAGGAGAAGTCCGACATTTTTCTGGGCATGGCGAAGGATTCCTGCGAGAAAGACTTTCGCGCAGAGCATTACAAATACCGGGACGGTCGCCGGGTGGCTTAGTCCTACGGCCGCTGCGTTCCGCCACGCGGCTATAGAAACCGTATGCAGACAGGCTTGCCAACCGAAATCTTGTGACCTGTCGGCTCCAACACGCCAGTCTTCGGGTCGATCCGGAAAGTCATAACGCTGTTCGCGCCCTGATTGGCGACAATGCAGAACCTACCGGTAGGATCGATGTTGAAGTTGCGCGGCGTCTTTATTCCAGCGGTCTCGTGCTCCACAAAGGTCAGCTTCCCTGAGCCTGGGTCGATCCGGTAGACCACGATGCTGTCGTGTCCCCGATTCGAACCGTAGAGAAACGCCCCCCCCGGATGCACGCGGATCTCGGCGCACGACTTGCGGCCTTCGAATCCACTCGGAAGCGTGGTGAGGGTCTGTATCTCGGTCAGCGCCCCCGAAGCTGAATCGTACGCAAAGGCGGTCACGGTCCCATTGAGTTCGTTAATCACATACGCGAACGCCCCACTGGGGTGAAAAACAAAGTGCCTCGGCCCCGCGCCGGGCGCGACCTTCGCGAACGCTGGGTTGTTGGCGACAATCGTCCCCTTTTCAACGTCGAGTTTGTAAATCATCACCTTGTCAGTCCCGAGATCGGCGACAAAAGCGAAGCGGTCATCG
>CAYTDF010000049.1:6381-13012 GCA_964436365.1 uncultured bacterium
ACGAGGAGCGGTCTGGCGCTGAGGATCCACGCTGGAACCTTCGTGCTGCACGAATCCTGTCGGTTTCGCGAGACTTCCATCCGCACCGATCGGAATGACCGAGGCGCTCCCGCCGCCGTAGTTGGCGACGAGCACGTTCTTTCCCTGGGAGTCGACGCAGACGTGGCAGGGTCCGCCTCCTCCCGATGGCTGTTGATTGAGCAGAGTGAGGTTTCCGGTCTCGGGAGCGATCGCGTAGGCGCTGATCCCCCCGGAGCCCCCGTGCTCGCTGACCGCGTAGAGGTGCTTGCCATCGGGGTGGATTTCCAAGAATGACGGGCTTACGGCTTTGCCCGCGAGAACCGGCTCGGAGAGTTTTCCGGTCTCGAGATCGAGCGTGCTTCGGTAGATGCCCTCGCTGGAACCGTCCCCACCCGTGTAGGTCCCGAAATAGACGGGGAGCGATTCGGCGGAAACCACGGCTACTGTCAAGAACGAATACGCAACCACGGTGAAAAGTTTCATGCCCATGTGTAGAGGCCTCCTTGGACCGGTTCTCAACTGTTCATATAGAATAAGGGTCGACCGGGCAGTATAGCATCTCCGAGAAGCCATTTTCGATTGGAGAGCCCATGTCATTCATGAGACGTTCGCTAGACTAGAAGATGTCGGGTTCGCCCACTTCGCAGTCAGCAGGAATCGAATTGAGCTCTTCAACACAGCCCCAGAAAATCGAGTTGATCGTCTATCTCCCCAATGCGGATGACGATCGTCTGCACGAGGTCTCGCAGACCTTGTTTGACGGAAGTGTCACTCCCCAAGAGATGGACGCATCCACCGCCGGGTCCGGCACTCTCAAGATCGATAGCCTGGAGAGCCTGGCCGCGGCGTTGTATCCGGATTCCGGGCTCCAGATCGACGGAGCCGAAGCCGAGACGGTGTTTGTCGATTTCGAGGCGTTGGATGGCGAGCTATCGCCCGCGCTGGTGGGCTTGGGCGCGCTCTGCGCTCGTTGGTCGGGAGGCCGCCTGGTGGTAAGCGTCCCGGCGGCCAGCGCGAACAACACGCTGGCGGCGGTGTGCGATCTGCTGCGCTCGCTGGAAGCACGCGCAAAAGGCGTGCGGATCATCTCCTGCCCGACATGCGCGCGGTGCCACACCCACCTTGTGGGTCTGGTGAAAGAACTCGAACCGGAGATCAAACGGCATCAGTCAACGCTGGATGTCGCGCTGATGGGCTGCGAAGTGAACGGCCCTGGCGAAGCGAAAGCGGCGGATGTAGGCGTCGCGTTCGGGAAAGGTATCGGCCTGCTGTTCCGGGACGGTGAAATCATCAAGCGAGTCCCCGAAGACGAAGTGGGACAAGCCCTGCTGGATGAACTGGCGGCGATGACCGGGGGGGAGTGACTCCCATTCAATTGGCACCCAACAGAGGTGACCGAGGGGAGTAACTCCCATTCAAGTGGCACCCGGCAGAGGTAACCGAGTAAAGAAACGCCGAGCACCCGACTCACGTGCAGGCTACCCACAGGTGAAAAACACGCGCAACCTATAGGTTCAATCCGGCCCATCTATGCCATTCCCGCATCACGGGCGGGCTGTTAGGGTTACCATGACCCACAATTTCGAGTCATGTCCGGCTGACATGGGGCGGGATCATTTTCCGCCCGGCGTGTCACTCGGGTTTGGGAAATCGGGCGCGATTTTTTACTACTAGACGGCGAGAGTCTTCCGTTGTTCGAGTGAGGAGAGTGTTGACGTGAATACACCATCATCGGGGAAATACTGGTTCCAGCACCTGACCGGCTACCACTGGCTAGTCTTTGCTGTCGCAACAAGCGGCTGGATGTTCGATTGTATGGATCAAAGGCTTTTCATCCTGGCGAGAAAGCCGGCCTTGGGCCAACTCTTGGGCGGGCAGGCCACCTTAAACGATGATTTCGGCAAACAGAGAATCGAGCTGCTGCTGGCAATGCCTCCCGATGAACGGGAGCGGTCATTGCTGAACCAGTTTGGCCTGGAGAATGCCGGTGAGCTGGGGGCAAGACTCGGGGCGGAGCAGATCGCGGCGCTTCTCAGTGTACCGACCGGTGGAAGCGATGCGGGGCTGGCCGAACGCCTGGGAGAGGAACGGGTGGTCGAGCTAAGAGCCGTCGTCGGGAGGGATGGGGCATCAGCCTACGTCAACAAGTTCAGCGGTAGAGCTACGGCGTCGATGATCTTCGGCTGGGCGACAGGGGGCCTGATCTTCGGGATGCTGAGCGACAAGATCGGCCGCGTAAAGACACTGGTCATCACGCTCTTCTTCTATGCGGGATTCACGGGCATGTCGGCACTGTCAGTCGCCTCGTGGGACTTCATCGTCTATCGGTTCTTGGTGGGATTGGGGGTGGGCGGCCAGTTCGCCGCGGCGGCGACGCTGGTGGCGGAAACGATGCCCGATCACTGCCGGGCACAGGCCCTGGGCTCACTGCAAGCGCTATCGGCGGTGGGGAATATCACAGGATCTCTGCTAGCGCGGCTGATCGCGCCGGAGTTCGAGTTTATGGGCCTGCTGATGGGTTGGCGCGTGCTCTTCCTAATCGGCGTGCTCCCCGCTCTGCTGGCGTTGCTGATGATCCGGCACCTGAAAGAGCCGGAGAAATGGATCGAAGCCCGCAAGGCCGCCGCAGACGGCACGAAGAAGAAGATGGGCAGTTACATCGACCTGTTCGCCGATAAACGTTGGCGGAAGAACACGATCATCGGTGTGACCCTGGCGGTGACCGGCGTTGTGGGACTTTGGGGCATCGGCTTCTTCTCCCCCGAGCTGGTGGATGAAGCGTTGAAGGATGAGCCAGCCCATGTGGTCTCCAATGTCCGCTCGATAGGAACGATGCTGCAGGATGTGGGCTCGTTCTTCGGGATGTTCGCGTTCATGGCGATGGCCACGTTCTTGGGCCGGAGGCAGGCGTTCTTCTGTGCGCTCCTGTTGGGCATGGTGGTCACCGCGTTCGTCTTCACCAATCTGGAGACCGCGTCGGACACGTATTGGATGCTGCCCATGCTCGGGTTCGCGACCTTGGCCATCTTCGGCGGGTACGCGATCTACTTCCCGGAACTGTATCCGACACGATTGCGGAACACCGGTGTTGGGTTCAACTACAACGTCGGCCGCTATCTCGCGGTGCCGTTCCCGATGGTCTTGATGGCCCTGGGAGCGTTCTTTACAACAGCGTTCCAAGAAGGCGGCGGGATCCAGAGTTTCTACAGCTCGATCGGACTGACTTCCGGGTTCCGCGCGAGTGCGGTAACCATGACGCTGGTGTATGCCATCGGCATGTTCGCCCTGCTCTTCGCCCCGGAAACCAAAGGCAAACCGCTGCCCGAGGATTGATCGCCAAGAACCGAGCGCGGCTCGCCCCGGAGATAACACTCTGGAGCAAAGCCGCAGTCTCGTTATGACAGTATGGTCCACCAGGGCACGGTCTATGACGCCGTGCCCTGGTTTCGTTACAGGCACGGAAGAGCATGGTTCGTAGCAAACGCGCAACAATTCAGAAACTCCGAACGCTCGGACTCTACGGCGAGCTGGCGGAGAAAGCTTACGGGGTCTGGGGCAGCGACACGGAAGAGTATATCCGTATGGATCCCTACAACCTCCTGCGCGAAGTGGAAGGTGTCGGTTGGGAACTGGCCGAGAGAATCGCGCGGGATATGGAGTTCGAACCCGATGCGCCCGAACGGATGCGCGGGGCGTTGTATGCGGGCCTGCTGGAGGCGGCAAACGAAGGCCATACCTGGAGATCGCGCGGGTCACTGCTGACCGGCGCGGCCCATCTGACGGCGACGCCGGAGACGGAGAGCTGGGACGAAGGCCCGGATCTGAATCCATGGCTGGACGAGCTGATCGACGGCGGGTGGTGTGTGGATGAGACCTCGCAAGCGTCCGAAACCGAAGGCGCTTTGGGCGACGTGGTTCAACTGGCTTCACTGCAACGGAGCGAAGCGGAGATCGCTTTGTACTTGAAGAACCTTCTAGAGCGGGAGTCACCCTTCGCCCAAAAGACGGTCTCGGACGAGAGGCTGCTCGATGTCGAACGCGACCTGGGCCTCACGCTAGCGGAGAACCAACGCCGCGCACTGGAGCAGAGCGTCGCCGAGAAGGTTCTGATTCTCACGGGTGGGCCGGGGACAGGTAAGACCACCATTCTGCGGGGTGTGATCCGATTGTGGGAGAACCAAGGGGGTCGCATCCGCTTGGCCGCCCCCACCGGCCGGGCAGCGAAAAAACTGAGTGAAGCGACCCGCCGTCCCGCATCGACAATCCACCGCTTGCTGGAATACCAACCCGATTCGCGAGGCTTCTCGC
Organism: uncultured bacterium; assembly: GCA_964436365.1. Taxonomy (GTDB): domain Bacteria; phylum Hinthialibacterota; class Hinthialibacteria; order Hinthialibacterales; genus CAYTDF01. Next base: position 10,711 of record CAYTDF010000049.1, read on the forward strand.
GCAACGCCCGCCGCCGTCTGCGCGTGGATCTGCTGGTTGTGGACGAGACCTCGATGCTGGATACGGAACTGATGGCGGCGCTGCTCAAGGCGCTTCCGGAGCGCGCACACCTGCTGCTGGTGGGCGATATCGACCAGCTGCCCTCGGTCGGTCCGGGGACGGTGCTCGAGGACCTGATCGCCAGCGGCCACATCCAGACGATCCGCCTCACCGAGATTTTCCGCCAATCGGAAGGCAGCCTAATCGCGCTGAACGCGCAACGGATCAACGCGGGTGAAGAGCCGGTTCTAGAGAGCGGCGGCCTGGAGACGGGCCAAGACTTTTTCGCGATCGAAAGGAACACGTACAGTTCGGTCGTCGAGACCGTGCTGGAGATGGTGACGAAAAGAATCCCCGCCCAGTTCGACCTCAAACCGCTGGCGGATATCCAGGTCATCGTCCCCATGCACAAGGGACAAGTGGGCGTGGAAAACCTCAACGCAGAGCTGCAACCGCTAGTGCGTGGCGCGGCGTCATCCGCTCCCGATGAGAAACCCTCCAAGCCGCTGGTCTACGACGGACGCGCCTTTGAAATCGGCGACAAGGTGATGCAGACCAAAAACGACTACGCCCGGGATGTCTTCAATGGCGATCTTGGGATCGTGACCGATGTGGACCCGAGCCGGAACCGGCTCATCGCCAGCATCGACGGCCGTCCAATCACCTACGAACGCCAAGACCTGCGTCACCTGGTGCTGGCGTACGCCATTACCATCCACAAGTCTCAAGGGAGTGAGTATCCGGCGGTAGTCGTGCCCCTGGTGATGGGACACCGCCGCATGCTACAGCGTAATCTGCTGTACACGGCCATCTCGCGAGGCCAACGTTTGGTGGTTCTGGTTGGGAATCGGCAGGCGATCCAGATGGCGATCCAGAACGATCGCGTGGTGCGACGCCGTACCCGGCTGCAAGCGCGGCTGGCGAGTATGCTGTCGGATTGAAGTGGGGGCTGCTTGCTCTACGTGGCCGCCAGCAGGGCGCTGACTCCCGACGCGACATCCGGATGGAAGGTGACGAGACGATCGAAACGTGTGATCGACAGGATCTTCGTCAACCTCGGCCGCACCTCCGCGAGAGCCATCTCCCCACCCTTTTCGAGAATGCGGTTTCGCCGCGTAAAGAGGACACCAATGGCCATACTGTTTATGAGATCGACATCCTTGGGCACGATAAGGACCCTCATAGTTCCAGCGGCGACGATCTCATCGAGAACTCTGGCGAGTTCCATGGTGAGTTCGTAGTTCACGTCACCGGAGATGGTGACGATTTCAACGCCGTCTTGCTCCCGTTGGTGAATAGGCATCCCAGGTGAATTCTATAGCTTCAACCGACTCGCGCAACACCTACGAATGGGGCGTTCGCGCCACCGCCCGGGCGGGCGTCTTCACTTCGGCCGCTTAAAATGAAAGAGGTTCCGAGCCGTGGGGCCCGAAACCTCTTTGTATTCGTAGTCGATAAAGATCGGGAGTGACCGGTCTAGCAATCGTAATAGAGGAAGAACTCGTGCGGATGCGGGCGCAACTGCACGGGACTGACCTCGTTTTCACGCTTGTATTTGATCCAGGTCGAAATCACGTCCGGCGTGAAGACATCATCCTTCAGCAAGAACTCGTGGTCCTTCTCGAGCGCGTCGAGAGCTTCACCAAGACTTCCGGGAACCGAGGTGTAGCCGCTCAGTTCTTCGGGCGAGAGGTCGTAGAGATCCTTGTCGATGGGCTCGGGCGGCTCGTACCCATTGGCGATACCGTCGAGACCGGCCATCACCAGAGCGGGGAACGCCAGATACGGGTTGCAACTCGGGTCCGGGGTACGGAACTCGATGCGCTTGGCCTTCTCACTGGCGGAGTACATCGGGACGCGAATGGCCGCGCTCCGGTTCCGCTGGGAGATGGCCAGAGTGACCGGGGCTTCGAACCCGGGCACGAGACGCTTGTAGGAATTCGTGGTCGGGGCGAGGAAGGCAATGATGGCCGGAGCGTGTTTGATCACACCGCCGACGAAATGCAGAGCTTCCTTGGAAAGTCCGGCATAGTCGCTACCGGCGAAACAGTTCTTGTCGCCCTTCCAGAGGCTGACATGCACGTGCATGCCGGAGCCGTTGTCCTCGAAGATAGGTTTGGGCATGAACGTGGCCGTCTTGCCGTTGCGGTGCGCGACGTTCTTGATCACGTATTTGTAGAGGGTGAGTTTATCGGCCATCTTGAGCAGTGAATCGAAACGCATGTCGATCTCGCACTGACCGGCGGTCGCCACCTCGTGGTGA
>CAYTDF010000049.1:13022-13376 GCA_964436365.1 uncultured bacterium
ATTCGAGCATCAAGACCATCTCCGTCCGAAGATTCTGGAGCGTATCGACCGGCGGTACGGGGAAATACCCTTCTTTATGGCGTGGTCGATGAGCGAGGTTCTGTCCGTTCTCAGAACCGGAGTTCCAGATGCCCTCGTCACTGTCGACCTCGTAAAAGGCGTAGTTGGGGCCAGAATCGAAACGGGCGTTATCGAATACGAAGAACTCCGCTTCCGGTCCGATGAAAGCCGTGTCGTATCCCTGGGACTTCACGTACTGCTCGCACTTGAGCGCCACGGCACGAGGATCGCGGGAGTAGGGCTGACGCGTGATCGGGTCGAGAATCGTGCAGGTCAGCGAAAGCGTGGGCGCGG
>CAYTDF010000049.1:13386-15019 GCA_964436365.1 uncultured bacterium
TCGGGAAGAACCAGCATGTCGCTTTCCTCGATCGCCTGCCATCCTCGAATCGACGAACCGTCGAAACCGAACCCTTCGCTGAAAGAATCTTCAGTCAACTCACGCGCGGGCACCGAGAAATGCTGCCAGGTACCGGGAAAATCCTGAAATTTGAAATCAACGATCTTCACATCCTGGTCTGTAACCATTTTTAGAACGTCACTGGGCTTCATCGTTATCTCCTATTTTTCGTGATCCGAACCCCCGCCGGGGCCGGAATATTCCTATGTTTCAAGAGTTTCGTGCGAATCGCCGAACCCGTGGCACTCGACTGTAAGAGAACCCTCACGAGCGCTCAGGCATCCGCCTTGCGGTCGCCTCCAAGAGACCTACTACGTTGGAGGCGGGCTGTATGCCCACCGTCAGTGGCCGCTCCGCGGCGGCCTACGGCGGCGGCTTCGAACAATGTCGCGACCGCTCGCTCTAGAGCGCGTCGGGTCCGCGTTCTCCAGTTCGAATGCGGACAGCATCGTCGACGGTGAAGACGAAGACCTTTCCGTCCCCCACCTGTCCAGTGTTGGCCGCGCCACGAATGGCTTCGATCACATCCTGGACATCGTCAGCATCGATAATCAGCTCGATCTTCATTTTGGACTGAAACTCGATGGTGTATTCCCGGCCACGGTACAGCTCGGTGTGGCCCTTCTGACGTCCGAATCCCCGCACTTCGGTAACGGTCAGACCACGGAGTCCTGCGGAACCGAGTGCATCTTTGACTGCGTCCAAACAATGAGGTCGTATGATGGCTTCGATTTTCTTCATGATCTTTATTTTCTAACAAATGATGTGCCAGGTTGAGGAATCGCGCACCGTGGGCATTCGAGCCTGGCCTGAGCCTCTGAAGCTGTGGCGGCTCCTCAGAGAGCAACAACGCTGTGTTCAAATTCGGACAGAGCTGTATAAACTCTGAACGCATGATCTCAAGAATCGGGGCCGGAGCCGCGCTCCATAAAAAAAGCCCCTGGATTTCTCCAGAGGCTTCTCGTTTGGCGTGATTCCAGACACTCCGTGGTCTTGGACAACCGGAACGTTCGGGATCCCAGAACGTCCTTGGACCCCACAACGTCCGAGGACCATAGTGTCCAAGGCGGAGGGACTATTTCTTCTGGGGCTGATTCGCCTGAGGTTTGGCTTCCCCACCGGATCGGGCGCCTCGGCGCTCTTTGGGCTGGACATCGGTCTTGCCGACGAAGATAACGCCTTCGTCAATTTTCAGTTTGGAGGCCGAAATGTCGCCGTGAAACTCAGCGGTGGCGCGCAAATCGATCAGCTCTTTGGTCGAGACGTTTCCGTTGACTTTACCTTCAACGACAAGGCTTCCGACCTTCATCTCGGCCTTCACCGAACCGGTTCGCCCAACAATGAGGTTACCGTCGGTGTTGATATTGCCCTCAAAACTCCCCTCAATCTTCAGAGAGTGTTTGAACTTCAGATCGCCTTTGAACTCAGTATCTTCCCCAAGAGTTGTCATGATTTCACTACCCTTCGGAGCAGACCCGGGCGACGCGGTGCTCGGTGTGGGAAACTTCTTTTCGGTATCTTGTTGGCGCAGGATATCCACGGCTTATTCTCCACTCGATATGGACTTCTCGAT
>CAYTDF010000050.1:0-3640 GCA_964436365.1 uncultured bacterium
CATTTCCTCTGGAGCTTGCCGAGAGACTCATCCGAATGTTTAGCTTCGTGGGAGACACAGTCCTCGATCCGTTTTCAGGGACGGGAACGACGAGCTTAGCGGCAGCCCAGTGCGGTAGAAACAGCATTGGTTACGAGGTTGACAAGCACTATTGCCATCGCGCTGTCGGCCGGCTACGTCGGGCAACAGCGACCTTGTTCAACACTGCAACTGTAAACGTCTATGCAGAGGACAAAGATGAGAATGAATAAGCTCAACGAGCGAGTTCGCAAGGCTGTACAGCATTTCTGGTCGAAACGCGAACAACAGGCACGCGCGCAAGGTTCGGCAACCGGACAACGAGACCGCGGAGCGCGCGCCGCAGTGACAGGTGGCGCGCAGATGGATGGGTTCGTGGACCTAATCAAAGATCTGCTAATCGAGGATGGAATCGAGAGTCCATCGATCTACTGTAGGGAGAAACTCCAACTACCCGGTTACTATCGCCCAGAGAAGAAGTGGGATCTTCTGGTTATTGCCGATGGCTGTCTCCTAGCCACCGTTGAGTTCAAATCGCAGGTCGGGCCATCTTATGGGAACAACTACAACAATCGAACAGAAGAAGCGATTGGAAGCGCTCAATATCTGTGGACAGCCTATCGTGAAGGAGCGTTCGAGCCATCAAGTCGGCCGTGGGTCGGCTGCCTCATGCTACTAGAAGAAGAGGAGAAATCGACCAAACCGGTTGGAGTGAGAGAGCCTCATTTCCGCATCTTCGATGATTTTCGAGACGCGTCCTATGCCAAACGGTATGAAGTTCTCTTAACCAGACTTGTGCGCGAGCGCCTGTACGATGGCGCATGTTTTCTCCTTTCTGAACGCAGGAAAGGGAGGAAAGGCAGTTTTCGCGAACCGGCCCCAGAGCTCACATTTCAGAATTTTGCGTCATCTCTCCTTGGGCGCGCAATCGCCCATGTCAAGACACACCGATCATAGAAACTTGCGACGGCACGCCACTCGTTCTTGCCGACTGACGGCCTCGCGCGACAGCGGCCCGACTCACCAGGTCATGCCCAGCGCGTCGAGCGCGTAACGAGTCGTTTCCGGTGAGGTGTGATGAACGCCCGACATCCCCACCCGTTCGGCGGCGCGAACATTCTCCTCGAGATCGTCGATGAAGAGACAGGTCGGCGCTTCGAGACCGTACTGTTCGAGAAAGCGGCGGTAGATCGTCTCCCCCGGCTTCTGGCAGCCGTATTCGTAGCTCACGCCAAGCCGGTCGGTCACCTTCAGAAGACGGGTCTCGTTCCGCTGCTTCTCCATGTGCATCGGATCCGTGTTGGAGAGAAGATAGGTTCCGTAGTCTCGCTGGAGCCCGATCCCCATCTCCACCATCACCGGGACTTCCGTGAAAATCGACTGCCAGGCCTCCTTGAAAATCGAGAACTCGCAACGCAGCCAATATCGCTCGACCAACCACGCGTAGAACTGCTCGGGGTCGATTTCACCGCAATCCAGCTGGGCTTTTCGCGGCCCCTCCACAACATCCCGGGAAAAAGTCTCGTAATCCATCTCCAGATAGCGCTGGAGAGGCTGATACGCCCGGTGATAGTCGAAATCATAGAGAACATTCCCCATATCGAAGACCACATTCTGAACGGCCATTCTGCAGAAACCTCCATTCGTGTCCGTGACAGCGACCCCATCCCCGTCCACGTGATCGACACCCTCCCCTACTGCCAGCATGAGCGGTTAGAATCGACTCCGGTAGCCTTGGCGCGACGCTAGACGATCTGGTGAAGCGTTTGCCAGCGGACCGAGAGCTAGCGAGAGATCCTATAGAAGGTGGTGCAGTCGTGATGGAAAAACGGTACAGCATTGGAATCGACTATGGAACCGAGTCGGGCCGAGCCATCCTGGTGGATGTGGCCGACGGGCGGGAAGTGGCAACCAGCGTGCTGGCATACAGCAACGGTGTTTTGGACGAGCAACTCCCGGACGGCACGCCTCTGGACCATGAGTTCGCCCTGCAAGACCCGGCGGACTATCTGGCCGTATTGCGGACCACGGTCCCGGCGGTGCTCACGGAAGCGGGCATCTCGGCGGACCAGGTCATCGGGATCGGTGTCGACTTCACGGCGTGCACGGTCCTTCCCGTCACTGCGGATGGGACCCCGCTGTGCATGCTCGATCAACATAGATCCAATCCCCACGCCTGGGTCAAACTCTGGAAACATCACGCGGCGCAACCGGAAGCGGACAAAATCAACGAGCTCGCCGTCAAACGCGGTGAGTCGTTCCTGAAACGGTACGGCGGAAAGATCTCCTCGGAATGGGCGATTTCGAAGATGTGGCAGGTTCTCGACGAAGCCCCCGACATCTACGAAACGGCCGATCGGTTCATCGAAGCGGGCGACTGGGTGGTCTTCAAACTGGTCGGTGAAGAAGCCCGTAGCTCCTGTATGGCCGGTTACAAAGGCATGTGGGACAAAGACGAGGGCTTTCCTTCGCAGGATTTCCTCAAAGAACTCGATCCCCGGCTCGAGAACGTCATCGAGGAGAAGTTCTCCACCGACATCCGGCCGCTGGTGACCAAGGCGGGCGAGCTGACCCCGGAGGGCGCCGCGTTGTGCGGATTGCGTCCGGGTATCGCGGTGGCCGTGGCGGCCATCGACGCCCACGCGGCCGTGCCGGGCACGGGTGTCGCCGAAGCGGGCAAGATGGTCATGGTGATGGGCACGTCAACCTGCCACATGCTGCTCGGGGAGACGAAAGTTCTGGTCGAAGGCATGGCCGGAGTGGTCGAGGACGGCATTCTTCCCGGCTTCTTCGGCTACGAGGCCGGTCAGGCCGCGACAGGGGATATTTTCGCGTGGTTCGTGGATAACGGCGTCCCCGCCGCCTACCAGAAGGAAGCGGACGCGGGAAACAAAAGCGTCCACGAAGTGCTAGAAGCCAAAGCCGCCGCGCTCAAACCGGGCCAAAGCGGAGTGATCGCCCTCGACTGGTGGAACGGGAACCGGTCGGTACTGGTCGACGCCGATCTGTCGGGGCTCCTGGTGGGGTGCACGTTGACCACGAAACCGGAAGAGATTTACCGAGCCTTGATCGAAGCCACCGCCTTCGGCACCGAAAAGATCGTCCGGGCGTTCCGGGACTCGGGGATTCCAATCGATTCGCTGTACGCCTGTGGAGGCCTTCCCGAAAAGAACCGGCTGCTGATGCAGATCTACTCCGATGTGACCGGGCTGGAAATCCGTGTTGCCGACTCGGGGCAACCGGCGGCCCTGGGCGCGGCGATTCACGGTGCGGCGGTCGCGGGGAAAGCCAATGGCGGCTATGACACCTGCCTCGAAGCCACGGCCAAAATGGCCCGGCTCAAAGACGTCGTCTATAAGCCCAATGCCGAAGCCCACGCGACCTACAAGAGAATCTTCGCGGAATACGAAACCCTGCACGACTACTTCGGGCGTGGAACCAACGACGTGATGAAACGGCTTAAAGCCATGCGGCTGGAATAGCCAGGACGAGTCCCCGAGTTTCTCTCATTCCCCAGCGAAGGAGAATTATGAAAGAAGAGCATCGGCTCAAGACGGGTTTTACACTCATCGAGCTTCTAATTGTTGTCGCGATCATCGGCATCTTGGCGGCGATCGCCGTT
>CAYTDF010000050.1:3650-10578 GCA_964436365.1 uncultured bacterium
AATTTCCTCAACGCCCAGATCCGCGCGAAGATATCCCGCGTACAATCGGACCAACGCAGCTTCGCCATGGCCATGGATATGTACAATCTGGACACCGCTTCCTATCCATGGACGGATACGCTTCCCCACGGGAACATGCCCCTGGAGAATCGCTGGGTTCCACTGACCACACCGATCGCGTATATCGCCGAGTTCCCTTACGATCCCTTCGGCGATCACGGCAAAGCCAGCAAAAGCACCATGGCCAACAACTGCACGTACCTGACCTACGACAGCTGGGTAGCCAAACCGGGTATGGGGCACTATGGATTCCTGCAGAACGTGGCCAAGGGAATGGGGATCAAAGCCGACCCGCTACGCTATGCGTTCGTCTCCCAAGGGCCTGACGGTGTGGCTTGGGGCTGCAAGGGTGGAGAGTTGCTCTACGACGCCTCAAACGGCTTGAACACTCCGGGCGAGATCGTCCGTGCGGGCCCCGGCTCGATCTCCGGCGGGGGCCAGTAACGCGGGAGCCATCTACACGGGCATTCCCGGGTCGCGGTCAACGACTTTCTCTCTAGCGGCGTCCCAGAAAAGCATCTTGCCCTCGCGGTACGACTGGACCGTCATCGAGATCGCGGCCATCACCTGGTATCCCGCCCGGGCGGGCATGTGCGTCGTCTCACGGGTCCGAACGCAGTTAAAGAAGTTCAGACGATGCGGCGCGCGAACATCGCCGCCGATATTCGGGTTTTCCGCCTCGATTTGGATCTCACCGGTCCCGTGCTCAGCCTTGAAGCGTTCGGCGTATAGGTAGTCGGGGACGACTCGAATGTCGCTCGAACCTCCGAAATGGATCGTCGCCGTGTGCCCACGGATGATCTGCGGCAAACCGGTACTGTTGGCCATGCTGCCCAACAAAACGATGGAGTGCTCGGATGGGTAATCGATGGTCGTGAAGAACGTGTCCGGCACATCGCGCCCATCGTGCTGGACCCAGTTGCCGCCCGTGCCGGTCACCCGGTACGGGAACTCGGCTCCGAGAGCCACACTGAGGCTGCCAAGCCTGTGGTAGAAGAGATCCGTGGCGATCCCTCCCGAGTAATCCCAATACTTACGAAAACGGAAGAATCGCTCGGGGCACCAAGGCCGACTCGGAGCGCTGCCCAACCAGGTCTTCCAATCGATATTGGAAGGGTTGGCATCGGGCTCGATCTCCCAATTCCATTCCCCGCCCAGCGAGTTGCGGGCGGAACTGCTTTGGCTCCAAATCGTCTGTCCGATCATCCCTGAAGAGACGATCCCCCGCGCGCGCCACATCTGGTCGTACGAAGCGCCGTGGTTTCCGATCTGAACCACCGCTTCGGTCTCGCGCGCGACCTCACTGACCGCCTTGGCCTCGCCCACAACCCGCGTCATCGGCTTCTCGAGATAGATATCCTTGCCCGCGCGCATGCAGTCGATGGCGATGGGGCCGTGCCAATGATCCGGCGTGGCGATAAAGCAGGCGTCGACATCCGAACTCTCCAGCAGATCGCCGTGCAGGAGGTAGGCGTCTTGCTCGCGGAGCCCCGCGATCTCCCGGGCGCGCTCCCGGCGGCGTGTGTAGAGTTCAGAGACGGAGACGACTTGGATATCACCGACATCCTTGGCGCGATTCGCCAGCCAGCGAAGATGGGTGGTTCCCATCCCGCCACAGCCGATCACCGCCACGTTGATTCTGTCGTTAGCTCCCAAGATACGAGCGGATGCGGGACGGGCCATCACCCCGGCGGCCAACGCGACCGACGTCGAGCTCTTCAGAAAAGTACGGCGGGAGAGCCCGTCGCGTGGAGGGGAAACGGAATCGTTCGCGGTCATGAATCGTTCTCCTCGATCAAAGGATCAATCAAGCCTCGAGTTGGCTCTTGGCCGCCTGCAGGGTGTTGGCCATAAGCATGGCGATGGTCATGGGACCGACCCCACCGGGATTGGGCGTGATCCAGCCAGCCACATCGGCGACTTCGTCATAACGGACATCGCCTACCTGTTTGAACTTGCCATCCCGTTCGATAAAGCTGATCCCGACATCGATCACCGCCGCGCCCGGTTTGACCCAATCGGCACCGACCATCTCGGTCTGCCCGGTCGCCGCCACCAGGACATCGGCTCGTCGGCAAACGGCGGGGAGATCGCGCGTACGCGAATGGCAGACGGTCACTGTGGCGTGGGCGGCGGTCAGCATCTGCGCCATGGGTTTCCCCACGATCAGGCTACGGCCCACAATCACGGCCTCCGCGCCTTTCAGGGTCAGACCGGCCTTCGCCAGCATCACCATCACCCCAGCGGGCGTGCACGGTTGCAGACAGGGACGGCCCGAAACCAACAGGCCCACGTTGTTGGGATGAAAACCGTCGACGTCCTTTTCCGGACGGATCCGGTCGTTGACCGCAGTGGCGTCGAGGTGTTTCGGTAGGGGAAGTTGAACGAGTATCCCATGGATATCCGGGTCGTCATTGAGTTCGTCGACCAGCGCGATCAACTCCTCTTGAGTGATATCGGCCGCGCGGTTCTCCTGCCGGGAGTACATCCCGCACTTCTCCGCCGCCCGGCCCTTGTTGCGCACATAGGTTTGCGACGCCGGATCTTCACCCACCAAAACCACCGCTAACCCCGGTGCTTTACCGCTCTTCTCAACCAATGCGCGGACACCTTCCGCGACCTCTTCGCGAACTTCCTTGGCCATCGCCTTGCCGTCAATAATCTGAGCGCTCACTGCTATGCAACTCCCATTCAGCATGCTATTTCTCGAGAATCCCGCCCAAAGCGTCCGTATCGGGCAACCGCTCCGATACGCGGCAGGAGGGCAAGAGACTCGGAGCGCCCATGGTAGCAGCTTTTCGCGGATTGGCCCGAGGCCACACAGTGATCGAGATAGAGAATAATGACAATAGATTCTTACACCGGCCCCGGGAGGGGCCGGTGGAGCGGTCAAGCTGGATTCAATCTATGAAGATAGGAAGAAAAGACTTCACATGAGAGCGTTTTGATCCCATAATCGATTGGAAATGGCAACCATTGAACGCACAGCTCCATTTGTCCTCGAAGGCCATCCTCTGAGTGAACGCCTCTTATCCGGTGGCGTACGGCTGTTTGACAATCTGGAACGCTACTCCAACAGCATCATCATCATCGACAACGATTATCGAATCGTCTACCAAAACGCACAGCATCGGAAGCGTTTTGGCGCTTCGCTCAACCAAAAATGCCACAAAGCCTTTCTCAATTTCGATGAACCCTGCCCCGGATGCCGGATGGCGCAGGCCATGAGCGAGGGGACTTCGTTCGAACACGACTACGAAACCGCAGGTGCCAGCTATCACGTGATCTGGTCCGCGCTCCGCAACCGGGAAGATGAAATCGTGGGCGGTATGGAGAATGTGGTCGACGCCACACCGAGTCGCGACCTGCTGTCCGAGCTTTCGGACGCCCGGCGTGACCTGCAACGCCAAATCGGACGAGTCGAGCGCGATATCCAGTTGGCCCAAACCGCGCATCAGAGTCTCCTGCCAAAATCCTTTCACAACGATTACCTGACCGTGGCCATGGTCAACGAGCCGCTTTCGGGTATTGGGGGAGACTACGTCCATATCCACCAACAGAGACCGCACACCATTCAGGTGATCCTCTGCGACATCTCCGGTCATGGCATCGCTTCCGCACTGGTGGTCAATCGCCTGCATACCGAGGTGACACACCTTGCCCGGCAGCGGCTGGACCCGAGCGAGATTCTCGATCACATCAACCGGTTCATGATGAAGAATTTCCGAAAGGCCGGGATGTTCTTTACCTTCGCGGGAGTGCTGGTCGAATCACGCAAGGGCCTGCTTACATTCTCTGGAGCCGCGCACCCCCCAGTCTATCTGTGGCGCAAGAAACAGAACGAGTTGGTCCCGCTGGAATCACGCCACACGATTGCCGGAGCGTTTGAGAACATCCTTCTCGACGATCCGGACGAGGTCCTGCGGTTCCACGGTGGAGACCGGCTGATCATGTACACCGACGGGCTGGTGGAGGTGATGAACGCCAAACGGGTCCCTCTCGGCCCCGAACGGTTCGAGGATATCCTGAAAGAGCTCATGCCGCTGCCAGTCAACGATTTCGCGGACGAAGTGATGCACCGCGTCGAGGTCTATCGCGGCACCGAAAAACAGGACGATAAGACGCTCGTCGTTCTGGAGTCGGCTCACGCGACGAGCGGGACGACCCCCGCATAAAGCGAATCGGGGGAACGTAGGGCACGAGGCTAGGGGCGGGGGCTAGGCCATGGTCGAGTGGAGTCAACTCCGCGACTTCCGGTTGCTTCCGGCGGGTGGCGGCTACAATCTGCGGCTGATCGGCGATCCGCGTTACGGGAAGATTCTTTCCGGAGCATTCGACGTCCTGGAAATCCCATTCGAAACAACGGGCGATTCGCGTTTCTGGATCGAAGAGCGCCAATGCGAAAAAACGCTACGCGCATTGCTCGATCTCTTACGCCGCGCCCCTTTCATGGAAGACGCGCTGGATGAGTCGTTCTGTCTGGCAGCCGATCTACCCGAACCCGAAGGAGAAACGGACCCGCCCTCGCTGTATGCCGATGGAGAGATACGGCTGTTGCTCGCACCGGTCATGGCGCACGAACGCAAAGAGACGGGGGCTTCGGAACACCGGGCGATTGGCTATGCCGAACGGCTCGCGGGCATGGCCTGCCGGTTCGTGCTCGGCCATCCCACCTACGGGGACGCGAACGCCGTGGCCGCAGTCCCCCCCCGAGGCGACGGAGAAACAGGGAGCGTTGATCCAGAATAGCCGGTTTCATCTGGCAAGACTTGTGGCCGCGAGGATCGTCGAACAGACCGACGCCATCGATGCCGGAGCGATCCTCAAACCTCAGCCCGACTCCGGAACGTTCATCGTGCACGGCGACGTTACCGGGTCGTCGATTCTCTTGGTCGACGGCTGTTACCCGTCTCAGGTCAGGCTAAAAGCGGTGGCCGACGCATTCCGCCGTAGCGGCGCACATCAGATACTAGGGCTCGCGCTACACGCGGATGCCACTTCGCAACAAACCGTGCCCCTCGATACAAAATGAAGCCTGTTGGCTCCATTTCACTCGGGAACACGGGAGTGATGTACGGGACAATATTCTTGAGGATATCTCTAGTCTTTCTGCAGGATGGGGATCAGCAACTGCGACCAGGTTTCGTACTCGACACCGTCGGAAAGATCGGAGGGCTTGAGCCATTCGCCACGACCCAGCGCGGCCTCCCGGGTCTCAGGCCGGGTCTCGCCCACATCGGCGGTGAAAACCAAGCCCAGATGAACGCGGCCGACATCGTTCGAATCGTCGTTGAGAGTGCCGAGGTGTTCGAGGTGAAGTTCGCCGCTGTGTTCGACCTCTTCGCGCACCTCCCGTGCAGCGGCTTCGAGTAGTAGTTCCTCGGTCCCAGTGAATAAATTCATATCCTTCTCGTCGATATGCCCGCCGACACCCAAGGAATAGAGGTGATGCAGACGGGATTCTCCCGCACGCTTGGTGCGCCAATAGCGGAAGACATACTCACCACTTCGAAGAATTACATAGGGAATCAGCTGTTTGAGACTGGGATCGGGTTCGACCGCGTCGCGGGCGGCGAACTTCCAGTCATCGGCCAGACGGCCCCACAGTTCCAGATTCCCGGCGCGAAAGCCTTGATGCTGGGGCAGAATCTCCCAGAGACGTTGGATGGGAATCACCAGGATACGTTCGTCGTGATGTTTCTTTTCGTTGGGTTGGGTTGTTTTTTCGGGTTGGGATGAATCGGTCATTTCAATCTTCGTTCAAGTGTAATGGTCGTGACGCCGCTGGGAGGTTGGAGGGTCGATGAACTGAGTGGCGATACGAACGCTTCGCTCGGAAACCGTCAGCCGCCGAACTTCGACGAGGTCGGCATACTTCTCGTAACAGCTGAGCAAAAACCGATCGCCACCGGCATTGTTGAAGTCGTAAATGTGTTCAAAAAAGACCTTTTTGATTCCCGCGACAACAAGCGCTTTCATGCAGTTCATGCACGGCGAAAGCGTACAGTAGACAGTCGCGCCGTCCAAAGCGATACCCACCCGCGCCGCCGAAGCGATGGCGTTGACTTCGGCGTGAACCGCGCGAGAAAGATCGCGGGGTTCGACGCCCTCGACCTGGTTTTCCGGCTGCCGCCAGTAACACTCACGCTTGTCGGTGCAGTGCCATGTCCCGGGGACAGCGCCGTTATAGCCGGTCGCGAGCAATCGTTTGTCCCGAACGATGACCGCGCCCGCCGGACGTGAATAACAGGTGGAACGCATCGCCGTGAGTTTGGCGAGCAGCATGAAATACTCGTCCCAATCCGGTCGGTCGTGGCTCAAGGCTTCGGAGAGTTCCGAAGGATCGAATGGGGCCTTGGCGGGGCCGGGCTCGCTTCCAGGTTTGGGTCGGTCGTTTGGCATCGTTTCCGTCGCGAATGTGGCAATCCGCTGTTCGGTTAGCATACCAGAATCCCTTCGAGGCCAAGAAGGTCCCCGCGAATCGACAGGACGCCGTGGGGAGCATCTTCGTCCAGCGTTACACTCAAGCATAGAGCGGTTGTCTGCTATGGATATGACGGAGATCGCTCCCAAAGGAAAGGCTGTGAGGAATGAAGCGTTGGGGGCTGTTGGTTGCGGTGCTCTATGGCCTGGTCTTGGTTGTGCTGACCGGGCCGGTGGCGGTGGCCGCATTCTGGCCGGAGGTCGATCTCGAAGAGCTGCTTACCGACGGCCCTTACCTGGCGTGGCCGTATTGGGTCTGGATCGGGCTGATGACGCTCTGCCAAGGGTGCCTACTCTTGATACCGGTACGGATCGCGAACAGACGTCCGATATCGAAGCGAACCGTCTATGTCCCCATCGTCGTCTCCGGTTTTTTCGCAGCCTG
>CAYTDF010000050.1:10588-15012 GCA_964436365.1 uncultured bacterium
TGATCGCCTCGTTGCTGGAGTGCATTCAGGCGGATCTGCCGTTTCAGGAGGACTGGCACGGGTGGACCGCGTTGGCCGTCTCCGCCTTGTGGTGGGGGATCTGGTCGTTTGGGTTCTCACGGATGGCGCGCGGTTGCGACCCGAAGGATCTGGTTGCGAGTCTGTGCCGCTGCCTCTTCCGAGACAGTATCCTGGAGCTGCTCGTGGCCGTGCCGACACATATCGTGGCGCGGCAGCGGAACTACTGCTGCGCGGGTCTGTACACGTTTGTAGGCATCGTATTCGGACTTTCGGTCATGCTCCTTTCCTTCGGCCCGGGGGTCTATTTCCTTTTCGTCGAGCGCTGGAAACGACTGCACCCCACAGCGGATGTGGATACAGAATAAAAAAGCGCCACCGTCCGACCGAAGTCTTCAGGTGGCGCCACACCACATCATCCTCATCCAAAAGTAAGGACGGGGATTCGATTCTTTTTAGAGAGCGTTCCGCATTCGGTCAAACCGCTTGGGAACACGCTTAACTATCTGTAACTCTGCAGCGTCTTCATGTAATTCGCACGTTCGAACGCAGCGGGGTCGGGGCACGATTTTTGGCTCATGCTGCCCTTCATGGTGTCGATAGAGTCGTACTCGTGCTCCTCCATCCACTCCTTCATCGCCGTTTCGATCGAAGTGAGACGCTCCACACCGTACGTCAGCAGAACCGAGCAAAGCATGGTGACATCCGCGCCGACCATGATCATTTTGATCGCGTCCTTTGCGGTGTAGATACCGGTGGTCGCCGCCAAACTCGCCTTGACCCTACCGTAGAGAATCGCAGTCCACCGCAGGGGCAACCGCATCTCAAACGATGAGCTAAAAGCGAGATTGGGCATGATTTCGAGTTTTTCCAAATCGATATCGGGTTGGTAGAACCGGTTGAAAAGCACCAACCCATCCGCTCCGGCTTGGTCGAGATCGGCCGCTGTCTTGGCGAGAGAACTGAAGAACGGCGAAAGCTTCATGGTCACTGGAATGCTGACGCTGGCTTTAACCGTCTTGAGAATGTCGATGTAGAGTTGCTCGACTTTGTTCGCGTCGAAACTCGGGTCGGCCGGTACGAGATAGACGTTGAGTTCCAACGCATCCGCGCCCGCGTCCTCGATCTTCTTGGCGTACTTGGTCCAGCCGCCGGTCGAAATGCCGTTCAGGCTTCCGATCACCGGAACCGAAACCGTCTCTTTGGCCTTCCGGATATTGTTGAGGTATTCATCCGGCCCAACTTTGTATTGGTCGTGTTTCGGGAAATAGCCGAGCGCTTCCGCAAAGCTCTCCGTGCCATACGACAGGAAGTGATCGAGTTGCTCCGCCTCATGGGATATCTGCTCTTCAAACAAAGAGTGCATCACGATCGCCGCCGCGCCCGCGTCCTCGAGACGCTTGATCGTATCGAGACTGTTCGTCAGCGGTGATGCCGACGGGACGAGCGGACTTTTCAGATTCAGACCGAGATACGTCGTGGAAAGATCCATAGTTTCCTATCCCTTCTCTGGATTCGCGTTCGACGTCGCGGATCAGTCCTCGGGACCGTAGTCGAGCGCCGCCATCTGGCTGTAGAGATTCCACCGGGCCGTGGTATCGGCCTGTCCGAGCTCGATGAGTCTTTTGGCCTCTTCGGGCTTGCTCTTGGTGAGCGTCTTGAAACGGATCTGCTCGTACGCGAAATCCTGGTACGACTTCGTAGGTGTCTTCGAGTAGAGCTTTAGTGGGTTCTTGCCTTCTGTGGCGAGATCGGGGTTGTATGTATAGAGCGGCCAATGCCCGCTCTCAACGGCGGATTTTTGGGTATCGATAGCCGTCCGCATGTTGATGCCGTGGGCGATGCAATGGCTGTACGCCAGAATCAGCGACGGACCGTCATACGCCTCGGCTTCCAGGAAGGCCCGGATGCACTGCAAGTCGTTCGCGCCATAGGCCACACGAGCCACATAGATGTTGCCATAGGCCATGGCGATCATGCCGAGATCTTTCTTGGGCAAAGGCTTGCCGCCGAAAGCGAACTTGGCCACCGCGGCGCGCGGCGTGGACTTCGAAGCCTGGCCACCCGTGTTCGAGTAGACCTCGGTATCGAGAACCAGCGCGTTGACGTTGCGGCCCTGAGCGAGAACGTGGTCGAGACCGCCGTAGCCAATATCATAGGCCCAGCCGTCACCACCCACAAGCCAAACGCTCTTCTTCACCAGCATGTCGGCGACACCGAGCAGGTTCTTGGCTTCGCGGGAATCGTCACCCTTGAGTTTCGCCTTCAGTTCGACCACACGGTCGCGTTGGGCTTTGATGTCGGCCTCGTTCTCTTGCTTGGCGTTCACGAGCCCTTCGACGAGATTGTCGCCGAGTTTTCCGCCGAGTTTCTGGACCAGCTCCGCAGCATACTCACCGAGTTTGTCGTAGGTGAGCCGGAATCCGAAACCGAATTCGGCGTTATCCTCGAAGAGCGAGTTGGACCACGTGGGACCGCGTCCGTCACGGTTGACCGCCCACGGGGTGGTGGGCAGGTTGCCGCCAAAGATCGAGGAGCAGCCGGTGGCGTTGGAGATCGCCGCGCGATCGCCAAAGAGCTGGCTGAGCAGAAGCAGGTAAGGCGTTTCGCCACACCCCGCGCAGGCACCGGAGTACTCGAAGAGCGGGGGCAAGAGCTGCGAACCCTTCACGGTGTTGATCTTCACTTTTGTGCGGTCCAGTTCGGGCAGCGTCAGGAAGAACTCGTAGTTCTCGCGTTCGGGAACTCGAAGCGGCTCTTGATTGACCATGTTGATGGCCTTGAGTCTCGCCTCTTTCTTGTTCTTAGCGGGGCAGATATGAACGCAAGCGCCGCAACCCGTGCAATCCTCGGGAGCGGTCTGAATCGTGCATTTCATGCCTTTGTATTCCTTGCCGCGGGCATCGGCCGACTTGAATGTCTTGGGAGCGTTCGCCAACGCGTCTTCCGGATAGATGTTCATCCGAATGGCGGCGTGCGGACAAGCCAAGGAGCATTTCCCGCATTGGATACAGACGTCGGTATCCCAAGCGGGAATCTCGAGCGCGATGTTCCGTTTTTCCCACTGTGTCGTGGCGAGCGGATACGTACCGTCGACCGGGAACTTGCTGACGGGAATTTCGTCACCACGCCCGGCCATGATCTCGGCCGTAACTTCTTGCACGAACTTGGGTGCGTTCGGTGAAACCACCGGCGGCATTTCGATCTTGCTGGTCGCTTCAGCCGGATAGTCGACCGGGTTCAGGTTGGCGAGTGTGCCATCGACGGCGGCGAAGTTCTTCTGGACGACCTCGTCGCCCTTCACGCCATAGGTCTTTTTGATCGCGTCCTTGATAGCGGCGATGGCGTCGTCCTTCGGAAGCACGCCGGAAATCGCGAAGAAGCAGGTCTGCATGATCGTGTTGATCCGCGCGCCCATTCCCGTTTCCTTGGCTACCGCATATCCATCGATCACATAGAACTTCAGTTTCTTATCGATGATCTGCTGCTGGACGGCACGGGGGATACGATCCCAAACCTCGCCGGGACCGTGGGTGCTGTTCAGCAAGAACGTTCCACCTTCGACCGCGAACTGCAGCATGTCGTACTTCTCGAGGAAGCCGAACTGGTGGCAACCGATGAAGTTGGCCGAGTTGACCAGATAGGTCGAGCGAATCGGATCCGGTCCGAAACGCAGGTGAGAGACGGTGACCGATCCGGCTTTCTTGGAGTCGTACACGAAGTAACCCTGCGCGTAGTTGTCCGTGGCGTCGCCGATGATCTTGATGGAGTTCTTGTTCGCGCCGACGGTGCCGTCCGAGCCGAGTCCATAGAACATGCAGCGGACAACCTTGTCGCCTTCGGTGCTGAAGTTGGGGTCGCATTCGATCGAGCTGTTGGTGACATCGTCGACGATCCCGACCGTGAAGCTGTTCTTGGGGCAGTCTTTGCTGAGTTCGCCGTAGACGGCTTTGACCATCGAGGGCGTGAATTCCTTCGAGGAGAGACCGTAACGACCGCCGATCACTTTTGGGGAGGCCTTGAAACGGCCATTTCCGCTGGCGGCATCCTGGCTGAGCGCCGTGATGACATCCATGTACAGCGGCTCACCGCCCGCACCCGGTTCCTTGGTACGATCGAGAACCGCAATGCTCTTAACCGACGCGGGCAGAACCTCGAGGAGATGCTCGGCGGAGAAGGGACGATAGAGCCGAACCTTAACCAATCCGACCTTCTCACCTTGCGTGGCGAGGAAGTCGACGGTCTCTTGGGCGGTCTCAGCACCCGAACCCATCATAACGATGACGCGCTCGGCATTGGGGTCGCCGACGTAATCGAAGAGATTGTACTGCCGACCGGTCAACTTGGCGAACTGATCCATCGCTTTCTGGACAATCGCCGGGCAGGCGGTGTAGAAGGGATTGATC
>CAYTDF010000051.1:0-14972 GCA_964436365.1 uncultured bacterium
ACGTCACCGGTCGCGCCCTGGGTAAAGATGGCGACACCTCCCATCAGCTTCTCAATCGCCTGGCTAGCCATGCCCGGGTATTCACCGGAAAGGAGAAGATTATCCGAGCCGAGGATGACGGGATGCGCGGTGAAGTTGTACAAGATAGCAATGATTTCACGGCCCTTCTCTTCTTCAACCCGCAAGACACCGACTTGGGTATCGAGGACTTTTTCATTTCCTTGTTGCCGATTTCGGCTAACGCCGCTGAGTTCTCCCGCGTGGAATCCGATTCGTGCGGGGACACGCCCTTTGTAGGCTTCCAGGGCGGCCTCGACGAACTTCTCGACGAGGAAATCCTCAAGAGGAAGTTCCGTTTCACCCTTCATCTCCAGCTGGCAATAGGAAGGAGTGGAATGCGAATGTGAGGAGGAGATCATAATCCGGTGAGGCGGAATCCCCGCCGCTTCCTCGATCTTGTTCCGCACTTTCCGAACGAGTTCGTCGTCGATGGCCATCAGGTCGGAGCCGATTACGACGAGTTGCGTGCCATCGTCATCCAAGACGAGGGCACGGACGAATATGTCGTCATGGGTCCCCGTGAATGTTGCCGTGCGGTCACCAAATCCGCCCATTTGAGTGGGAAATGGCGGGACGATACTCTTTTTTGCCGCACCGGCGAGTAGCCGAGCTTCCGTATCGGAACAGAGTGTCGATAGACCAACGACGAGAAGTATGAGCCTTGTCAATTCTTTGAGGGACATGCCGATTCTGTTGCCTCCCTTTTTTGTGGGATATCCAGACGGGTCCGCCGTTCCCCTCCCAAGGGCAGTCGAAAGAACTTGCCCACGGGTGATAGAGATTCGAAGTCCCGACATAAACACGATAATCTCGCTCCCGCGGCCTGTCAATCACCTTGCAGCGGTGACGCGCAAATGGGGCAACGGAACATCGTTCAGCGAGCGGTCCGCGCGGCCGCGTGTTTCCGATGACGGTCCAATACCGCCAAGAATCTCTTGCGGACGGCCGCGGCCTCCGAGCCATCCTCGATGGCTGGAATTGGATTCTCTTCATTCGGGTCGGACTGTAGATCGTAAAGCTGTCCCGCCTTGAAGAACGGAGTCTCATGAAAAGGCGAGACACCTTCGGCGTACAACTTCCAGCGCCGGTTGCGAACAAACCTTCCTTCACAGTTTCTGAAGATGTCGCGGTCCTCAAAATACTCGATCAGCAGCCAATCTCGCGGCGTCCCCGTTTTGCCTTTGAGCTGCGGCAGAAAACTGACACTGTCCAGCAGACCGTCGCCGGGCGGGTCGAGAGGAGTCGTGCCGGTGGCTTCGGCCAGGGTTGCCAGAAAATCGGTTGGTCCGACGAGCTCTTCACGGAGCTGTCCGGCAGGGATCGTGCCCGGCCAGTTTGCGATCAGCGGCACGTGCGTTCCGCCGTCGGTCAGGAAACCTTTCGCGCCCACGATCTCCGCTCCGTCCTGCATCCGGCTTTCGAGCCCTCGTCCGCTTCCGTTGTCTCCGAGGAAAATCAACAAGGTCTCTTCCCGAATCCCAAGTTCCGTCAGTTTGTCCTCGACTTCGTCGACGATGGTATCCATATACTCAATCATATCTTTGAAGAACGGCTTCTCCGATTGGCGGCGATCGCCTTTCGCCCACTCCGGGCTGGCGGGCGTGGGTTGGAAAGGACTGTGGGTCAATATCATCGGAAAGTAGGCTAGAAACGGCTGCTTCCGGCCGACGGCGCTCTCCATGAATTCGAAAAGATAATTCTTGCAGACATCGGGGCCGTATTCTCCGTTGAATTTCCGGAACGTAGGCCGTTTGGTTGCGCGGTCCCAAAACAAGAGATTCGGATCGGCGTAGCGGTCGCCGTGGACTACGCGCCCGGTAAAACGGACGTTCCATAAACAGTATTCGTCGAATCCGGCTTCCGTGGGCGTCTGCCCCGTGCCGGGCCCCAACTCCAGCTGCCATTTGCCTACGGCGGCTGTGGCGTATCCCGCCTCTTTCAGCATGTGTGCGAATGTCTTCTCGCCGGGGGCCAGCAAACCGAACCCCACGTAGTTTCGGAAGTTGAATCGGCCGGTCATGATCGCCGTGCGGGTCGGCGTGCAAAGTGGATTAACGTGACAGTTGGTAAAGCGCGCCCCGGTACGCGCCAGTTCGTCGAGCCGGGGGGTGCTGTAGGATGCACTTCCGTTCGCGCCGATGGTTTCAAAACCCAGATCATCGGCCATGATGAGGACAATGTTAGGAGTCGTCGTTGCTTGGGTCCCAGCGGCCTTGGCCTTCACCAGACGCGCTCCCAGACAGCCGAGCGCCCCGAGTGCGGTCGTGCGTTGAAAAACTCTGCGGTCGATTCTTGACGAATCTTTCATACTGTACTCTCCATATTCCTTCACGGATTGAGTCTCACGGAGATGGCTCGGGATCCTGGTCACAGACCTTTGAAACGAGCCGCATACGGCTCCCACCGGTCGATCCCGCAGTCACTAGTCTATGCGGAAACCGGAAGGAGGTCACTCCCACGGGTGGTTTGCCGGAGACGTCTCAATCTCCTTTCCGGTGCAAGCGGATTCCGCTAGGCTAGATGGCGGAGTTTGAGAATAGATTTTAACGACGCCGATAGGCACAGACCAAAGAGTATCGCTGGGCGGAAAAAGGATCGAGAAACGAGCCAGCGGCTTGGTGCTGTTCTGCCTTTTCGGAGACGGTTGGACGGATCATGTACCTTACATTCTTCATGCTCAACGCCTGCATCCTGGCCTCACCCTCAGGGCAAATTGCCTACATCTCCGGTGTCGACCCATCGAGCCATTGCGTCTCCGTGGTGGATGTCGCTGCGGGATCGGTTCAACGTGTGGGCCACGGCGAACGAGACGGCGCACCCGTCTGGTCTCCCAACGGGCAGTGACTTGCCTTTGCGGCCAGCGCGCCCAACGGCCTCGGCATCTATGCGGTTCGTTCCGATGGAACGGACAAACGCCTGATCAGCAAGGAGCACAGATGGAGCACGACACCGGTGTGGGCCCCGAGTCGAGACGTGTTGCGCCTCGCCTACATCAGTGGGGGGATTTACGTCTACAGTTTCGACTCTGAAACGGAGACGGGGTGGAGCGACGCTTCACGTATGATTCAATCGCCGGTCTGGGTGGAGAAGTCTTCGCTGATCTCGGGCATAGCGCAAGAACCAGAGAAGATGACCGAGGACGAGGCCTCGCGGTGGAAAGGACACACGTTCGACCCGGCAACATCACTCTTGGCCGTTGGACTGGAAAGGGCAGAGGGAAGCCTGAAACCGGACCTACGGCTGGTGACCCCCGAACGCGCTATGCCATTCCCCGTCTCCCTGACCCGATCGGACCAACTGCGCGGGATCTGTAATCCGAGAGTAAGCCCCGATGGCGATCGAATCGCGTTTGACGCCACGGAGGGCTCCAACCGCGACATCTATCTTATGAGTCGGCAGGGCACGGTCAACATCACGAACCATCCGTCATCGGAATGGAACGCCGCCTGGAGTCCAGATGGGAGATCGGTGGCGTTCGAATCTTTCCGCAGTGGGCAGCGAGGCATCTATCGGGTCGACATCGAAACCAAGACCGTCGTGCCCATCGCGACAGACAAGGAGAGCCAAAACTGGTTCCCCGCATGGTCACCGGATGGGAAATGGATCGCCTTTGTGTCAACCCGGTTCGGGAATCCCGAGATTCTCATCGTGGACCGGGATGGAAAACAACTACAGCGTATTACGAATAACTCAATAGAAGACTACGCCCCAACTTGGCGGCCGGAGGCTGGAGAATGAGACGCCACGCACTCGATCACACCCGTTGGGAACACCATTATACCCGTGGGGCACTCCTTCCCTGTCTCGTTGCGCTCTCGATTGCGACCTCAACTTTTGGGCGTGGTACGGACGGAGCCCTGGCAACGATAAGGCTACCGAACTCCGGCGTACCGGTGTTCGCCAAGGTCGGCGGCACATTCGACGTGGTCGCTGAAAAGGCGACCGGTCTGAAACTTGTCGCTGAAGACAAGGTATGGCCGCTGACCCCGCAGTGGGGCCCCCTGCAGAATGCCAGAGTGAGCGCCCTTTGCACAGTTCCCGCACAAGTGCCCACGGGATGCTACGCGATTGAATCTGAGGACGGTGACCGCAACACGCGGTCCGTTTATGTGGTGGACTCGTTTCCGGAAGAATACGTCTTCGTTCACATCACAGACGTGCACATCGGTTCCGACCGCCCGCAACCCGCCGTCGAGACCTTCCGCAAGGTCATCCCTTTCATCAACGACTTGTGCAAGAAACAGCCGAGCGACGGTGCCAATGCCAAGCAGACGCCCTCATTCGTGCTCGTGACGGGCGACATTACGGAGAGCGGCACTCCCGAGCAGTACCGCGTATTCATCGAGACGCTGAATACGTGTGCACTCCCAACATTCGTAACCCCCGGGAACCACGACCGCCGCCCCCTCCAATACGAGAAGTTCTTTGACGTGCTGTGGTATCGTTTCCAATTCGGTCGTGACGGATACCTCGTTTACGACACCAAGGACTTTATTATCGCCGACGAACTCGGGGAACAGGACGGTGCGTTGCAGGTGTTGCGAGAAGAGTTGATGGCCCCGTTGCCGGACGGCAGCCCCAGCCGGTGGTCGGTCGGTGTGAGCCATCGCGGTGGAGGCGGGCAAGGGATGCGTAGCCAACTTCTATTGTTCGTCGATAATCCACTCGATTTTCTCGTCGGCGGTCACACGCATCGTGACAGCCGCCCCGGCCAGAAGGTCCCGTGGGGCACGACTCCCATGGTCGTGACGGCGGCGGCCAAGAACGGGGCAGTCCGTTTGGTGCACGTCGGCCCCAAGGGTTTTACCGCCCAACCGACGGAGTATGCGCTCAATGTTCCTGTGCTTCGTCGCCGTAGATAAGAGATGGGGGAATCGAACTCGCGGCCCGCAGAATTCGGTCTACGCCTCTTCAATGATCTCCAGTCCCAGCGCCTTGCCAAACTCCATCAACGGCTCTTTGACGTCGCCATAGACCGTCACGCGGTGCCATCCAAACCGGTTCCATCGATCGAACAGTTTCTCCATATCGCCGTGGACTTCGGCGATCAGTTTGGTGCGGCACCCGCGTTCGCTCTCCAGATTGCCCACCGCTTTCGCTTGGTGAATCACCATCTGTTTCCGCTGGACGTTGGTTCGGAACGACGTGGTCATATAGCCTGGGGGCAAGAACGATTGCGCGCAGGTACCCCGGGGATCGCGATTGTGAAGTGAACGGATGTCGTAGTGATTCGGCTCGCTTTCGGGTCCGAACGCCTTTGTGGTCGCCACACAATGCGCGTATAGGATTTGCCGCTTGGAGGTATCGATCACCGGGTCGGAAACGAAGCCGGGACGCCCCGTCAAGATTCGCGCCATCATCATGCTGACCGTGTCGTCGGGCATCGCCTCGCAGACACCCTGACCGCCGTCATTCAGAATCTGCATAAATCCCAAACAAGGATAGGCGGGGAGTTCTCCGGCTGCAAAACCGCCCAGACAGTTCATCGTCACGGTATCGGTATCGTATTTCTCGAGCAGATCCAGCGTCGCCAGATAGACCCCGCCCGCATTCTGAATCGGAGCCGGTTTCGGCTCGATAACCTTTCGCGCGTCTTTCGACCAACGGCGCGACCACTCCTCCGCTCGATCCCGGTCGGTCTTGTCATACAAAGCATTGAGTTCGTCAAAACCGACATGAATCCCTTTCGCCCCCAGGTAAGACTCCTCTTTTCCCGGTTGGCCGGCACCGACAATGAGGAAATGAGATTTCTTGAAACGGCTGACGCATTCGCCGATCCCGGTGAGCGAGACCCGCTTCTCAAGACACTTCATGTCGCCGGGTTCCGGGAACGTCCCGCGATACACGTTTCGGCAGTTCTGAGCGAACGAAGCCGGCGTCATGCCGGGGTCCTTGACGTACTGAAACTGACGCACCACCGCGACCAGATCCGATAGCCTATTGGAAGAGACCGCGGCCGCTGGCAAACCCTCATCGCACAACGCCCCATAGCCGGTTAGAAACAGACCGGAGCCGCCGACATATTCATCGGCGAAAATCATCGGTTTGCCCAACCGCGCGATTTCAAGCAACGGTTTGCACAACGACCAGCCGAGCGTGACCGCATAGACCAGATACCCATCCACTCGATCGTTCAGCGCCAACGCCCTATGGGATTCACCCGGCACCGCAACGGTGACCGGGATAAAATCGATCTGCGGACACCCCTCCCGCAACCCCTCGAGAAGAGCCTGTTGGCGGGCTTCCGTCTCGAAACCGGGATACGGCCATCTATGCTCCGGATTGGCGAGAAAGACCGCCGCAATCCGCACCTTGCCGCCTGACTTCTTTTCGGCCGCATCGGCCCCAAACGACAAACCGCTTGTCATCGTAGCGGTTGCACCGAGACCTTGGAGAAAACGTCTCCGGCTGACAGCGTGATGACAATGTGCGCACGAACCGTTGGACTGCGAATTACACATCGACCTTCTCCTTCTCGCGGGCCCTGCCATGTCGTGGGATCCGTCAAGCCAAACAGTGGGATGTCCCCCACGCAAAGCGACAAGCGAGGTTGTGTTCCAGTAACGATAAAACAGACGAGCCCCAATGTAAACCGGGTTCTGCCGGTCTCCACATCTCCAAGGCTCCTTGAATCCAGGCCGTCCGGAGCATAGCCTGTACTCGCTGACGGACAGCCTCTGCACTTCGCCCAAGGATAATTCCGAACGCAGCAAACACGTGTTGGCCGTCAACCGCCGGACCAGGCCTAAGACCATCCCCAAGAGAGCACGCCCCTCTGAGAAGAACGACTCGCATGGCTCTCATTTTCGCAACCAAGGAACTCTATGCTTAACAACGTTCACGAAGAAACCCAACAGAATTCCAGACCGGCCGAGATGACTCTCGACGAGGCCGCCGGTCGTGTCTTGAATGGAGAAGCGCTCGACCGGGAAGACGCGCGAACCCTGATGGCCGTGGGCAGAGACCGTCTGCTGCTGCTCTTCTACCACGCGGACCGGATTCGCAGGCGGTTCCGACCACAAGGCGTCCGTCTGTGCAGCATCATCAACGCCAAGTCCGGCGCCTGCCCGGAGGATTGCTCGTTTTGCGCCCAATCCGCCCATCACGGCGGGGAGAGCGTGCCGGTCTATCCTCTGGTGGATGAGGCGGCGATTCGCAAAGCCACGGAGAAGGCGATTGAAGACGGGGCGTCGGGGCTCGGCGTGGTCATCAGCGGAGAGTGCATCGCCGACAAAGCGGAACTCGAGAGAGTCGGCGGGGCTCTGCGGATCATCGGTGACTCGGGACGTATCGAGGCCCACGGGTCGCTGGGCATGCTGGACGAAGATCAACTTCGGTATTTGAAGCAACAAGGTTTGACGTGCTTCAATCACAACCTCGAAACCACAGAGAGTTTCTTCCCCCAGGTCTGTACGACGCACCAATATGAGGATCGTGTCGAGACGGTTCGCGCCGCCAAACGTGTGGGTCTACGGGTCTGCTGTGGTGGGATTTTCGGCCTCGGCGAGAGCGTGGAGCAGCGCATCGAGTTGGCGCTGACCTTGCGTGAACTGGATGCCGATGTCGTGCCGATGAACTTCTTGCACGCGATCCCCGGAACGCCACTGGCGGATCGGGAACCGATGCGACCCTTGGAAATCCTCAAAACCATCGCCGTGTACCGTTTTCTGCTACCGAAAGTCGAACTGAAGATTGCGGGCGGCCGCGAGAAGAATCTGCGGGATTTGCAGGCAATGCTTTTCTTCGCGGGAGCCGATAGCATGCTGGTGGGCGGATACTTGACGACGCCGGGCCGCGCCGCCGAGATGGACTTGACCATGCTCGACGACCTCGAAATTCCCTACGACGGCGCATCAGCCGATCGTGCGGAGACAAACGCCTAGAGTCTCGTTCGGCGAGAAAGGACCGAAATGGACGTTCCTTCGCAATGGGACTCCTACGAAAGACAGGTTGAGGCGAACCGCTCGAGCGTCTACCTCGAGTATCCCGCACACGTGCATATCGAAACGATGACGCTGTGCAACGGGGCCTGCACATTCTGTCCGTACCCGGACTTGGAACGCCGGAAGACGATCATGCCGGACGCACTGATCGCCAAGATCATCGACGATTTGACAGCCATCCCCAGCGCGGTCCCTCTACGCATTTCACCGTTCAAAGTAAACGAACCGTTTCTGGACAAACGAATCTTCGCGATTCTAGAGCGTATCGAAGAGAAACTTCCGAATGCCCGCCTTTCACTGACCAGTAACGGAACACCTCTAGACGAGAAGAAACTCGAATCGCTCGCGAAACTCGGAAATATCACCTCTTTGGCGATTTCCTTCAACGATCACCGGCCGGAGGCGTATACGCAGACAATGTCGTTACCGTACGAGCGAACGCTGGAACACCTAACCGCAATCCACGAATGGAAGGCCGACGGACGGTTAGCGTTCGACATCGTGCTCACGCGTGTTGGGGACGGCACCGCGATGGATCGGGCGTTCCACGACTGGGTGAAGGCCAATTACCCCCATTTCGGGTGCTCGGTGCTCTCCCGGGGCACGTGGATCGGACAGGTTGATACCGAAACCGCGCCCGTACCCGACATCGGCTGCATCCGCTGGTTCGAGCTCTCGATCATCTCCACAGGGAGCGTGGCCCATTGCTGCATGGATGGCAAAGCGGAATGGCCCATCGGCGATGTCACTCGGAACCACGTGCTCGAAATCTATAACCAACCTCATTACCGCCGATTGCGCGAGGCCACGGCAAGCCGCCTTCACGCCGCACCGTGCAATCGCTGTACGTTTTTCTAGCCGCCACAGTTGCACCAAGAATACTTGCCTTTTATAATTAGTATCTGTTACCCTGAGTGGTCGAACGTGATCGAGAACCGTGAGGTATCTGACTGGAGGTCTTATTCGGAATGAATAGAGATGAGGGTTTTACGCTGATCGAACTGTTGATTGTTGTCGCGATCATTGGAATTCTTGCGGCCATCGCCGTCCCTAATTTTTTGAACGCCCAAATGAGGGCCAAGATCACACGCGTCCGAACGGATCAGAAGGGCATTTCCACGGCTCTGGATATGTACCGCTTGGATAACGGCACGTATATCCAGACCATGAACGGCGCGTCGGAGTTTTTCCTGCTCACGACCCCCATCGCATACATGGGCTCCGTGCCCCCGGACATCTTTCTGCCCGGAGGCAGTTTCGGCACGGTCAGTCGGAACAGCGACGACCGGTTCCCTACGTTCGACTATACGGCGAACGACTATTACGGAAAGCTCAAGGGGCATCCTCAGGGGTTCATTATGGAGAGTGTGGGGCCCGACCGGATTCACCTACACGCCATTTTTGAGGAATGGGCTTCGCACAAGGGAAATCCGCCGCCCGAGCGGTTTAATCGATATATCTTCGACACCTCAAATGGATTAGCTAGTTTTGGTTCAATAGTTCGCGGTGGTGGCGAAATCAAGACTAATTATAACATCGACTAGCGCCGCGCCCCATCGGCGATGTCGAAATAAATCCCCCGCCGGTGCAGTTACAAGGACAATCATGCGTGAACTTACAATTGCCGTCGTCGGTGGCGGCATGTTTTTTGACGAAGTTATCGGTGCGAGTCTGAAGGACTTCGAGCGTGGCGGACTTGCGGGCGCGCTGACCTCCATCGGGATGAGCCACGTGGCCCCCGATGTGGCGGATATCCGCTGCCGATTCACGGGCATCGGGACCCACAATCCCGCGTCCGGAACCGCCGAACGAATCGTCACGTGGTTCAAGGAAGATTTTCCCGAGTCAACACTCCGCGCACATTACAGCGGTACCGTTTGGGAAGAAATTCTGTCGGAACACGAACCCGACGTGCTGGTGGTGGCCACCCCCGATCATCTGCACACAGCCCCGATTCTGGCCGCGCTCCGCCAGGGCACGCATGTGATCGCCGAGAAGCCCGTCTGCCTAAAGACCCGCGAACTCGACGAGATCGTCTCCCTCGCCGATTCCACTCAACGCATCGTGGCGGTGGATCTACACAAGCGCTACGACCCATACGTCCGAGAGATGCTGAGCCAAGCGAAGGCAACATACGGCCAAATTAACCGAGTCCGCGCCTGTCTGGAAGAACCGTTGGATGTCTCCACGGAGATTTTCCAGTGGGCGGAACACTCCAATCCATTCGCGTATGTGGGGTGTCACTGGTTGGACGTGGTCGCGCACTACTTGGATGTCTTCCCAGCCAGTCTGCATGCCGTCGGACAGAAGAATCTGCTCTGGAATTGGGGAGAGAATCACAAGCGTGTCGCCAAGAGAGAGAACCGCTCACCGGAGACGTTTTCGAAACGACGGGATATACACGCGTGGGATTCTATGTCCGTGGGGGTGACGTACACCGATGGGATGTACGGCGACTACCACAACAACTGGATCAATCCACGCGATTTCGAGGGTGCGGTCAATCAAGAGATCGAGCTGTACGGGACGCTTGGAAGAGGGATGGTCGACCAGCAAGAGCGCGGGTTCCGGGAAGCGGTCACCGGGCGCGGTTCGCGGACGCGGAATCCGATCTTCAGCGGCCGTATCAAGACCCGCGCCAGCCACGAAGAAGTTTTCGGTTATGGAAAAGCGTCTCTGCTGGCGGGAATGCTCGCCGCCGCTCGCGTAAAGTTCTGCGGTGAGACGCCTGCGACACTCGCCAGGACCTACCCCGGCGTTCACTCGCAACGGGGTGTGACCATGATCGTCGAAGCGGCGGGGGAAGTCGCCGAGCGCAATCACCGCTACCTGAACGAAAACAGAGGATGTCCGGTCACGGCGCGATTCGAAGAGGATCGAATCGCCATCGTGGACCCGTATACCGCACCCGCCGAAGAGATCCTATACAAACGCGCAAGTGCATAAACCGTTTGCCCAAGACCCTTGTGGAGTTCAGTATGTCCAACCCGATTTGCCAACCCATTGAAACGCCGAACCGGCGTATCGTCACAGCCATTCCCGTTCCCGAAAGCCAACCGCTCTTCGACACGCTCGCGCGATGCGAAGCGCGGTCGATGGGCGGTCAGCCGCCGGTCGTGTGGGACCGCGCCGAAGGCTCCAGTGTTTGGGATGCCTACGGCAACCGGTGGATCGATTTCTCCAGCGGGGTACTCGTCACCAATGCCGGTCACGGGCGAACAGCCATGCGTGAAGCGATCGTCGCGCAGGTCGAGCACGGGTTGTTGCACAGTTACAGTTTCCCGAGTGCCCCTCGCGCGCAGCTGGTCGAAAGGCTCGTCGAGCTCGCGCCGCCGTCACTCGAGAAAGCGTTTCTTCTGACAACGGGTTCGGAGGCGACGGAATGCGCCATCAAGCTGGCTCGAACCTACGGTTTGCGTAACCACGGCCCAGAAAAAATCGTCATCGTTGGATTCGAATACGGTTTTCACGGGCGGACAATGGGCGCGCAGATGGCGGGGGGATTCGACGGCCAAAAGACGTGGATCGTGAATGTCGACGAAGCGATGCTCCAGGTCCCCTACCCGGACGGTTTCCGGGTTAGCGACACCTCCTTCGAGCGGTTTCTCGATGTGCTGCAAGAGAAGAACGTCACGGGTTCGCAAGTGGCGGGGGTGTTGGTCGAAACGTACCCCGGAGCCTCGGCGGCGTTTATGCCGGACGACTATATCCAGCGGCTGCGAACCTGGTGCGACAAACATGACGTGTTGCTGATTTTCGACGAAGTCCAGGCGGGATTCGGCCGCTGCGGACGCTGGTTCGGCTACGAACACTACGGTGTCCAAGCGGACCTGATCTGCTGCGGTAAGGGGATATCCAGCGGCCTACCGCTCTCGGCGGTGCTCGGACGAGCGGACGTGGTGGATCAATACGGTCCCGGAGAGATGACCAGTACGCATTCAGCCAATCCGGTCTGTTGTGCGGCGGCGCTGGCCAGCATCGAGATCATCGAACGTGAAGGCCTGCTCGAAAACGCCGCTCGGTTGGAAGAACCGTTGCTCCAACGTTCGCACGCAATCATGGCCGCCTCCGGCGGGCATATCGGCTCAGTCAATGGAAAAGGCCTGGTCTCCGCGTTGCAGTTCGTCAACCCCGGCACAACCGAGCCGGACAACGCGCTGGCCAAAGAGGTGGTCTGGACCTGTGTGCGGCGCGGCCTGATGCTCTTCGCCCCGGTGGGTGTCGGTGGAGGAGCGATCAAGGTCAATCCGCCGCTCTGCATCACGGAGGAAGCACTGCTCGAAGGAATGGACGTGCTGGAAGAGGCCGTTGCCGAGCTGACGCGCGCGTAACGTTGAACGGGTGACGACGGTATGTGGTCGTGCGGACCGGCTCGGGCGTGTACCCTGTAACATGCACGTTTCGCGTTGCAGGAGGATCGAGATGAACATCCTATCCCGACGTACGTTCTTAACCACCGTGGCGGCGGGGAGCGCCGCTCTGAGCTTTTCCCAAACAACCGCGCGCGCGCAAGCACCGGACAACCGGCCACCGAATATCGTCTTGGTCATGACCGACGATCAGGGCCAATGGGCATTGGGGTGCTATGGCAACCGTGAGATCGTCACCCCCAACATCGACCGACTCGCGGCGACCGGCGTTCGGCTGCCGAATTCATACGCGACGATTCCGGTCTGCTCGCCCAGCCGCGCCACCTTCATGACCGGGTTGATTCCCAGCCAACATGGGATTCACGATTGGATTAAGGCAGAGAACGAAGGCGAACGGGCGCGTGGTCTGATCGACCGGTTCGTATCGCTGACGGATGTTCTCGCGCAGCAAGGCTACCGCTGTGGCCTCTCCGGGAAGTGGCATCTGGGCGACAACCCCAATCCATTCCGAAACCACCCGTATTGGTTCGCGCTCCCCACCGGCGGAAGCGTCTACAACGACGCCCGCGTCTCGATGAACGGCAAGCTCTATCAATCGGAAGGCTATCTCACCGAACGCATCACAGACCACGCCCTCAAGTTCATCGATCAGAACCGGGACCGGCCGTTTTTCGTCAACGTTCAGTACAATGCGCCGCACGGTCCCTGGAAGGGTCACCCCCAACGGATTCTGGATCTGTACAAGGATTGTCCGTTCGATTCCATCCCCAAGGAACCCCGTCATCCTTGGGCTTCCGCACTCATCGAACATCTCGGCAACCGCGAAACCCTGATGCAGTATTACGCGGCCATCACCGGTGTGGACGAGGGTGTGGGCCGGATCGTGCAACGGCTCGACGACCTGGGCCTACGGGAGAATACGATTGTACTCTTCATGAGCGATCAAGGGTTTCAGTGCGGACACAACGGGTTGTTCGGAAAAGGCAACTGCTCCAACCCGCGTAATATGTACGAGGAGTCGATGCGTATCCCGACCGTGGTGAATTGCCCGGGACGGATCCCATCCGGCCCAGCGGGCGAACGGCTGGTGAACGCTTACGTGAGCGGGTACGACCTGATGCCGACACTGCTGGAACTGGCGGGCTGTGCGATGCCCGAGGGAAGGTATGCCGGGAAGAGCTACGCGCCGCTGCTGCGGGAAAATGCGATGCCCTGGCAGAACACGGTCTATGGCGAGTATGGCCGGGCAAGGATGATCCGCACGGAAACCTGGAAACTGATCCATCGCGCCGATGGGGGACCGGACGAGCTGTTCCAGATCGCGGAGGACCCCCAAGAGAACAAGAATCTCGCACAAGACCCCGGCGCGAAAAAAGAACTCGTGCGATTGCGCAAACAGCTGTTTCAATGGTTCGCGAAGTATTCCGAGGGTGATGCCGACCCGGTCGGCCACGAGTATCT
Source organism: uncultured bacterium (assembly GCA_964436365.1). Lineage (GTDB taxonomy): Bacteria > Hinthialibacterota > Hinthialibacteria > Hinthialibacterales > CAYTDF01. The sequence continues at coordinate 13,835 of CAYTDF010000051.1, forward strand.
ACGGCCCGATATGCGCTGAGGAGCAGGCGCGATCCGAGGTAAGGCCGCTCAACTCGGGTTGGGCGAAAAGGCCCGAATTACTTCAAGAATCTTGTCGCCCGGCCCGAGGACAAACAGCGCATCACCTGAATGAAGCGGCGTGTGTCCACTGGGATTCGAGAGGATGTCAGAATCCCTACGAATGGCGAGCACGGTAACACCCCATCGTTTCCTCAAGTCCAGATCGCTTAACGATTTCCCCGTCAGCGGCGAATTCTCCGGAACGCGAAACACCGTGATTTCGGCATCGGGAAGATTGAACTTCCAATCGGAAATAGCGCCCATTCTCTTCGAGACGCTTCGCAGCATCTCGTAGCCGTCGGCCCGTAGTTCATAGACATACTTCTCGATTTCGTCTCTCGGGATCAGATATTTCTCCAAGACTCGCGCGAAGATCTCTACCGATGTCTCAAACTCCTCGGGGATCACCTCATCGGCCCCCAGTTCATAGAGGGGCTTCATTTCAGAGAGATATCGCGTTCGCACGATCAGGTGAACGCTTGGAGCGAGTTTTCGAACGACTTCCATGATTCTTCGCGTCGCGGTGGGATCGTTGATGGCCACGACCGCAACTCGCGCATCGCCGATTCCTGCGTGGTGCAAGACAGATTCGTGGGTGGCGTCCCCATAGGCAATTGGCTCCCCGTTCGCCTTTTCACGCCTTACGGTTTCGGGGTTCATTTCCAAAATTGTGTAAGGAACGCCCGCGACTCCGGCTGCACGGGCAACATTCCTCCCATTCACGCCGAATCCGATAATGACCAGATGCTGCTTTTCATTCTCGGTCGCCGCTTCCGGGACGGGGGCAGGTGGCATCCATCGTCTCACGACTGGCAACCGTCCAACGCGATCGGCGAAGTGGGGCGCAGAAGCGATGATGAACGGTGTCGCGGCCATGCTGAGGATGGAGCAGGCCAAGAACAGCTGGTAACTGGTTTCTGTCAGCAAACCGTGTTCGATACCGGCCTCGGATAAGATGAATGAGAATTCGCCCATTTGGCTGATCGCAAGACCGACCATGATCGCTGTGCGGAGCGGTAACCCCAGCGCCAATGCCGCAGCCCCGGCAGCAGTCGTCTTCAGGACCATGACGCTCAGG
>CAYTDF010000052.1:0-3814 GCA_964436365.1 uncultured bacterium
TCTGGAGCGGGATCCCGATAAGCGTTATTGCTCCTTCACGGAGCTCCGTGAGGCGTTGAACGATGTCCACGAACGGCATTTCGGTCTTCGGAAATCGCAGCGCAAAGCGGAGAAACTGACGGTTTCGAGTAGTATCAACAAAGCGGTCTCCCTCATTCGCCTGGGGCGAAGACAAGAGGCCATGCGTCTACTCGAGGGGGCGGCGAAGGTCGACCGCGAACATCCACAGGTCCACAACCGCCTGGGGGCGTTGCTCGTGGAGGCCGGAGATGCGCGCCGCGCTGAGAAGTCCTTTCGAAGAGCCTTGGGGATCGATGAGAGCTATGCTCCGGCGCTGAACAACCTCGGTGTCATCCTCGAACGACGGGACGACCGGGCGGGGGCGATCGACGCCTACCAGCACGCCGTCCAACTGGGCCAGGACCTGTGCGAGCCGTATGTGAACTTGGCCAGTCTGTTTGCGCGGCTGGGGTTAGATTCGCGGGCGATCGAACTTCTCGAGGATGGCCGCAAACGCGTCCCGTCGGCTGAGGGTTCGGCTCTGTTGGGGATTCTCTATCAGAAAGCCGGGAACCCCGGTAAAGCGCGCCCCTTGCTGGAGGAGTCGCAGGCGAAGATGCCCGAGCACCTCGGCGTTCATTTAGCTCACGCGGCCGCATTGCAGGAGTTGGGGAAGCTGGATGAGGCGGAAGCGGAATACGAGGCGATTCTGGTGCGCTCCCCGGCTCACGCGGACGCCCATTACCGATTGGCGCTCTGCGCGCTGGCGCGGGGAGACCTTCATCGGGCGCTCTCCAAACTCGAGCGGACCGTGAACATTCAGCCCGATCACGCGGGCGCCTATTTACGGCTCTCGGCACTGTATGCGTTTCTCCACATGGATGTCGCCGCGCAACGCCACCTTCGTTTGGCAGCGGGAGCGGGTGAGGATGTGGAGGACGTCGCGGACGCCATCATCGCCACGCGCGACGACGAGTAGTTCTTTCGGCTGTTGTGCAATCGCAGTGCACGATAGCCGAAGATGGGGCTCCGTCAAACTCGGTCATTTACCCCCTGTCGAGGTACGCCCGCCCGCTATTGAACCCCCTGGAAAGAGTCTGTAGATTTAGAGTTTCATCTCGCATCCGCAATTTTCAGCCCAAAAGGCCGAAAATAGCGACAAGGCCGTTTGATATGGACTACCGAGAAACCCTGAATCTGCCGAAGACCTCGTTTCCGATGAAAGCCGGTTTGGCCAAACGTGAACCCGAATTGGTCCAACACTGGGAAGAGAGCAAACTCTACGAGCGGATTAGGAATGCGCGGCGAGATGCCGAACCGTTTTGGCTGCACGACGGCCCCCCCTACGCGAGCGGTGACGTTCATCTCGGCACCGCCATGAACAAGATTCTCAAGGATATGGTCGTGAAAAGCCATACGGCCTTAGGATACAACTCGCCCTATCGCCCCGGTTGGGACTGCCACGGTCTGCCGATCGAACTGCGCGCGCTCAAAGAACTCGGCGGTAAGAACAAGACCGCTGGGCCACTCGAAGTCCGAGCACTGTGCAAACAGTACGCCCTGGATGTGATCGAACGGCACAAAGAGAGTTTCCGGCGTCTCGGTGTCTTGGGCTCGTGGGACGATCCCTACCTGACGCTCAAACCCCGGTACGAGGCCGAGGAACTTCGTCTTTTCGCGCAACTCGTGGATCGCAAGATGGTGTATCAAGGACTCAAGCCGGTTCTGTGGTGCGCCGATTGCCGGACAGCCTTGGCGGAAGCCGAGGTCGAATACGAGGACCGCAAATCGCCCAGCATCTACGTACGGTTTGTTGTGGAAGGCGAAGGACGCGCCGCTCTGTCGAAAGCCTACGGACTTTCCGAGTCGACCGACTGGTCGGTTATGATTTGGACCACCACGCCTTGGACACTGCCCGCGAATCGCGCGGTTTGCCTGCATCCCGGCCTGAAATATACAGCCCTGGTTCGTGCGGACGGCGGTGAAGCGACCGTCGCGCTCGATGTCTTGGCCGACACGGTCCGTAAGGATACGGACTGGGCGGAGACCGAGGCCAAGGGCGCGGTACTGGGTGCTGAAATCGAGGCCATGGGTCTCCAACTGCGCCATCCCTTGGAGCGCGGTCGGCTGGTTCCCATCATCTGCGCGAATCATGTCACCACGGAACAAGGCACCGGTGCGGTTCACACGGCCCCTGGCCACGGACATGACGATTATCTTGCTGCGGTCGAATACGGACTTGAAGTCTACTCTCCGCTGCGTGACAACGGGACCTTCCGTCCGGAAGCGTTAGAGACCTTCCCGCAAGAACTGGCCGAGAAACTGAGCGGCGTTCATGTGGCCAAAGCGAATCCGGTTGTCCTGGAAGAGCTCAAGACAATGGGGCTCTTGGCTGGGTCGTCCACCATCAAACATAGCTATCCGCACTGCTGGCGCTGCAAAAAGCCGATTGTTTATCGCGCGACGCGACAATGGTTCGTGGCCTTGTCCGACGAACTGCGGACCCAACTGGTGGAGGCGATCGACGACGTCGAATGGCTGCCAGGCTGGGGCCGCGAACGCATCCGGGGGATGGTCGAGGGGCGGGTAGAATGGTGTATCTCCCGACAGCGCGCTTGGGGTGTGCCGATTCCGGGGCTCTACATCGACGATTCCGAGGAAGCGTTCATCTCCAGTGAACTGGTGAAGGAAGTCTCCGACCTGGTTGAAGAGGAAGGGACCGACTATTGGTTCCGCGCGCTTGAAGACGAAAAGCAAGCCGAGCGGATTCCTACCGTGGCGCGATTGAAACAAGAAGGTCACAGCGTTCGCCTGGAGAGCGACATTCTCGATGTCTGGTTCGACTCCGGGATATCCCACCGTAGCGTGGTGCGGGATATGGAAAAGACCTTTCCCGCCAACATGTATCTCGAAGGTAGCGACCAGCATCGCGGTTGGTTTCAGTCTTCTCTCGTGACGGCGGTGGCGGCGGGCGATGGCGCGCCGTACAAACGCGTTCTTACGCACGGTTTTATGGTCGACGAACAGGGAAAGAAACTGGCCAAGAGTTTGGGTAATTTTCCGCCCATCCAGAAGGTGATCGACCAGTTTGGCGTGGATGTGATCCGCCTGTGGATATCGGCGGAGGATTTCCGGGGCGATGTTTCGTTTTCGCCCGGAATCATGAGACGTTTCAGCGATGCGTATCGCCGGATTCGAAATACGTGGCGTTTTTTGCTCGGGAATCTGGACGGTTTTTCACAAGAAGAGATCGTGCCCGAGGCGGAGCGTTTCGAAATCGACCGCTACATACTCGCCCGCTGGCGTCAGGCTACCGGTCGGCTTTGGGAGGCGTACCGGCAGTGTGAGTTTCACCGTGTCTACCACGAACTGGTGGTGCTCTGCACGGTCGATCTTTCCGCGCAGTATCTGAATGTACTGAAGGACCGTCTGTACACCTTCCCCGCGAAGAGCCCGGAGCGGCTCGCGGCTCAATCGACGGTCTTCGATCTAGCGCGCGAGCTGGCTGTCGCGTTGGCCCCGATTCTTTCGTTCACGACGGAAGAGGTCTGGCGGCACCTGCGCGAGTTGGGCCTGGTGGACGAAGAGAGCGTTCATCTGGCGCAGCCGCGATTCCTTGGGGAGGAACCGGACGCGGCTCTCTTGGCGACTTGGGAACTGCTCTGGAAAGTCAATACGGATGTGGCCAAAGCGTTGGAACTGCAACGCGAACAGAAGACGATCGGTCATCCGCTCGATGCAGTTGTTACGCTGTCGACGGCGGATGAAACGTTACTGAAGTCTCTCCAGGATTATCTCGCCCGGCAACGTGGCG
>CAYTDF010000052.1:3824-5142 GCA_964436365.1 uncultured bacterium
CGGTTGTTCGTGGTTTCGGGTGTCGCCGTGACTGGCGAGCCGATCGACGGCCGGACCGGCGAGGAGTTGCCGAACCTGACGGTGTCGGTTGCGAGAGCCCCCGGCGAGAAATGTCCACGATGTTGGCACTACGATCCCGAAGTCTCCCTTGGAGGGGAGGATGAAGGCGACCGTGCGTGCCCGCACTGTCTATCGATCTTGAGTGGGTAATTCTGCTACGCGAGGTATTTGTGAACCTATGAATGAGCGTGATCTAAAGCGATTTGAAGGCGTTCTGCGCAAGAGGCGGGACGAAGTTGCCCAGCAACTTCATCATCTGGAAGAAGGCTATACAGCCGGAAAGCGGGATGCCAGCGGATACGGGATCCACATGGCCGAGATGGGGAGCGAAGAGGCCGAACTCGAGAAGAACATGGCGTTTCTCCAAGGTGAGGGCAACTGGCTTCAGCTGATTGACGGGGCTTTGGATAAGTTTGAACGAGGTGTTTACGGCATCTGCGAAAGTTGCGCCAACCCGATCGGTAAACCGCGTCTGATGGCCAAGCCCTTTGCGCAATACTGCATCGAGTGTCGCCGTAAGCAAGAAACGGGTGGCCAAGCGGCGAGCTGAGACGGTTGCGCCGTAGGTGATTCATGACAGATGGACCCCAGCATTCGGAGCCGTCCCCTCGACAGCGTTTAGCCCTGGTTACGGTGTGGGCTGTGGCTGTCTTTGCGCTGGATTGGATTTCGAAGTGGGCCGCCGTGCAGTACTTGGAGATGCGTCCCCTGGGCGTCTCCCTGATCCCCGGTTGTCTGAAACTGGAGTTCAGCCTCAATGACGGGATTGCTTTTGGGTTGCTCCAAGGCCATTCAGGGCTCCTGAGTGTGCTGGCTCCCCTCGCTCTTTGTGTCCTCGGCGTCTATCTGTGGAAGACCTTTGGACGCCATCCCTCAGCGGCATCGACCGTGGTGATGGGATTGATGTTGGGCGGAGCGCTGGGCAACATCTGGAGCCGTTGGATTGACGGCTACGTTGTTGATTTTATCCTGGCTTATGTGGGCACCTACCGCTGGCCGACGTTTAACCTGGCCGATAGTGCACTCTGTGTGGGGGTGGGATTGGCACTTTGGATCTTGGCCAACGAACCCGATGAGCCGGACATGGAAGAGGCCGCCGAGGTGGCTGGCGGTCCCGGTGAATCGCAAAGGGAAACGTGAGCACCCACGCTCGATTTCCCGAAACCTCATATCTCGCGCATGACGGGTGACGCATGTATCCAGTCGCTATCACTCTTTTTGGATTAGAGATCACCACGTACGGGATCATGGTGGCCGT
>CAYTDF010000052.1:5152-6713 GCA_964436365.1 uncultured bacterium
GCCGTGGCGTTCGCATTTGTCTGGTGGCGTTTCACCCACGAGAGTTCACGGGTCGGCGTCTCGGAGGATGACGCGCAGACGCTGCTGATCGTCGCCATCGTGTCGGGGATGTTGAGCGCGCGTCTGCTGCATGTGGTGACGCACTTGGACAGTTACCGGGAGGTGCCCTGGGAAGCGCTCTTTTCCCGGCAGGGGTATGCGTTTGTCGGCGGTTTTGCCGGAGGCGCTGTCGCCGTGATCTGGTGGTGCCGCCGAAAGAACGTGGTCGTTCTCGAACTCGCGGACCTCATCGCGCCCTATATCGCGATTGCACACGGCATTGGACGTGTCGGCTGTTTCTTGTTCGGTTGCTGCTATGGCAGCGTCTGCGAATGGCCTTGGGCGGTCCATTTTCCGACCGACGCCGGGGCTTCCGTGAGTTACCCCACTCAGGGGATTCATCCTGTCCAGTTGTACGAAGCCTTTGCCCTTTGGGGGCTTGGCACCCTGTTGCTCTTGGCGCGGGAGCGGCGAGCCTTTCCCGGCCAGATCCTATGGATGTACCTGATTCTCTACGGGATCGCTCGCTTCGTTCTGGAGTTCTTCCGTGGGGACGATCGCGGGACGTTGCTCGTGGCGTGGCTCTCTCCCTCTCAGACGCTGTATCTGCTTATGGCGGTCGGAGCGGCCGCGGCCTGGATGTGGACGTGTTTTGGGCGTCCTCCCGGGGGCGGGGATGCTCACGGAGCGGGAAACCGGGCAGAATCGGGCATGGATCCGGCCGGAACGTCTAAAGATTGAACAAAAGAGAGACTTTTGTGTAACATTTCTTGACGTCCTGCCCTGATGTTCTACAATGCTTTAGGGTGAATCGGCTCGTGTGAATGAACCGCACCATCGGGAGCGGCCATGTCAAAGCGAAAAATCACGTTCAAGAACATCGTTTACAGTAGTGCGAAGATGGATCGGATCGTCAAGACCGCGAAGCGCGTGGCCTCGTCCGATACGTTTATACTCATTACCGGAGAAAGCGGAACCGGGAAGGAAGTTCTGGCTCAGGCTATTCACTCCGCCAGCGACCGATCGGATAACAAGTTTGTCGCGGTGAACTGCGCGGCTCTGCCGGACGCCCTCCTTGACGCCGAACTTTTCGGGCACGAAAAGGGAGTCTCCCCGGGAGCGACCTATAGCCGCCGTGGAAAGTTCGAGCAGGCTAACGGTGGCGCGCTTTTCTTGGACGAAATCGGCGAGATGCCGGTGGGTACCCAAGCCCGGTTTCTCCATTATCTCGAAGAAAACACCGTGGAGCGGTTGGGGGGCGTCGAGCCTATCCCGGTTGACGTCCGCCTGATCACAGCCTCCACGACGGGGAACGGCGTGGTCCGCAAAGTGCAAGAGGGCGCGTTTCGGCAGGACATCTTCTATCGGCTCAAGGAAGTCCATCTGGACATTCCTCCTCTGCGAGAACGCAAGGAGGATATCCCCATTCTCGCGGAGTATTTCCTGAAACTGTACAACCAACAGTACCACCGCGAGATCACAGGGCTGTCCGACGCCGCTCTTCAGTTTCTGACGCGCCACG
>CAYTDF010000052.1:6723-8912 GCA_964436365.1 uncultured bacterium
CGAGAACTGCATCATGTGATCAAGTGTGCCGTCTTGATGAACGAGGACAGCGATCTCATTTGGCTGGAGCACATTCCCTTGGACATCCACCTTGCGGAGGGAGCTCGGCCGGAGAGCGATACAGGCGACACAAAGGCGAACGAGTTGCTGGAGATTTTGAGCCTGGACGAAGCCGAAAAACGGCACATTCTGCGCATCCTGGAATCTACGCGCTTCAATAAGAGCCAGGCAGCGAATATCCTTAAGATATCGCGCCCCACCCTGGACCGCAAGATCGAGAAGTATCAGCTCAACGACATCCGCGTCCGCGAACGGGCAGTCCCACGTTCCTAACCACTTGACGTTCGCCTCGCGTGTGACATACCTTCCTGCATGGCCGCTCGACGGAGTGAAAGGCCGTTACACTCCGCGTTGGCTGTGAGTTAGGGTGAAACAGGGGCGTTTTGTGCCCCTGGAGGTTTTCATGCAGAATCAAACCAACCAACGACTTCCCGTCTGGTTGTGGAGTGGGCTGATCGTGCTCGCCGCATCCATGGGTAGCTACGCGGAACCAGCCGACGTGGCGAAAACCACAACCGCCGAGAATCTCTCGTCCGATACGGACGGTGAGCGCATCCTTTTGGCCCAGAGTAGCCGCTCGAGTCGTAGCGGCCGTTCGAGTCGCGGCGGTCGTTCATCACAAAACCAAGGCCAGCAGTTCGGCGGTAATCAACAGTTCCGCGGCAACCAGCAGTTCGGCGGCAATCAGCAGTACCGCGGCAATCAGCAGTCCGGCAACGACCGGAACAGCAGGCGTGGCGGCGGTCGGAACACGGGCCGCTCGTCGCGTAACTCGCGCTACGGCGATCGGAACGCCCCCCCTAATCCACAGCAACAGCAAATCGATAAAGATCAGGCCGATAAGGCGAAAAAGGCAATTGACAGCGCCAAGAAGAAGTCGACCGCGCGTGGACGACCCGCCGGGGGAAGTTCGAAAGCCGGTGAGGAAGTCGGGGTGAGTGGCGCCACAGCCAAGAATACGAAGGGCCGTGCCCCCGGTGGGGGCAAGAAGACATCGAAGACCCCGCCCAAACCTCCTCCTCCCACGAATGCCACGCTATACGCGTTGGCCAATCCTTCCACCGTCTTGCTGAACGAGGTGCTCGAAGTCAGTTTCGAACTCGTGAATCCCCAGAAGAAGGGGTACGACCGCTTGGAGTTCACGGTCGATTACGATCCGACAGCCTTTGAGTTCATTGGGCTTGCGACGGGTGGTCTTCCGAACCAACTGATGGATGAATCCATCGGTAAGCTTGCGACGATTCGCACGATGCTGGAGTCGAAGAAGGATGGATTGCAGTACGAGAACGTGGTCGATCCGGTCGAAGGGCGGATTCACTACCTGTTAGATCTGCAAGATGAGACGAGCACGGCGTCAGGCCGGATTGGCGTAGCGTCGTTTCGGGCGATCAAAGAAGTTCGGTCGAGCCCGTTCACGTTCCTGACCCAGCCGAGCGACCCGGACGATGCCGCAAGCCCGCGAAAATCGGGCGTGACATCGCAGGGCGAGGATATTCTTGGCGATCCCGGAACGGTGGGGGACGGATATGTTTCGTCGGATGTGGGTGTCTACGCTCTCCGGGAGCGGACGGTCTCCAAACGAAGTTTCAACCAGGTCGAGGACGACGAGGCCGGATTCTACAACACCACTCTACGCCTGGTGACACCCCGCCGAGAGATTGTCGTGGGGGAAAATTTCGAAGCCCTCGTGGTCCTGGACAACCCCGACGCGGAGGCGTTCGATCAGATATCGCTATTGATCGCGTACAACCCTAATGTGCTTGCGGTTGTTGACAGCGACTCGAGCAACGCTATCGCGAAGGGTGTCAATATCCACGACGGGCCCTATCGAGAGAGTTTTCCGTTCGACTACGCTGTGGGAAATACCGTGAATACGGAGAAAGGCCTGATCGATTACCGGATGCGGGCCTACCGGCGCCCGTTGCGCGCGGAAGGAACCCTTGCTTCTATCCGTTTCAAGGCGTTGAAAACAACCAAGAAGACATCCCTGCGGCTTTTGGTGGATTTAGAGTCACAAGAGCCCACGACAGGCTTGTTTTACCGTTTGAAGGACGTTCTTGCCGACGACACCGACCCTGCCGACGGCTTGACGACAATATCACTGCAGATTGGACGGGTGCCTACAACAC
>CAYTDF010000052.1:8922-14850 GCA_964436365.1 uncultured bacterium
CAAGCGGGAGTACAGCTGCCCCGAGCCCCATGGTTGGGGATTCCGCCGTGGCGGAGGAGCCAACCGAGGCAGAGAACGAGGCCGGATAAACAGAGAGAGAGGCGTGACCCCCTTCCACCTTTCGAAGGCGGCTGGTACCCTTCGCGCGCTTCTGTGGCATTATTACCCACACTGAAATTCTAGGGAATCCATGGCGTCTTCCCCTCAACTCCTGGTCGATATCGGCCAACATCAGATCAAGGCCCTCCTGGTTTCGGGCGGAAAGAAAGGCGTGACCGTCCGCCAAGCGGCGTGCGCGTCTCTCGATCTACCCGGAAACGCGCCCAACGAGGACATTCAGGCGAAAACCGTCAATGTCCTTAAGGACGTACTCAAGGCTATCGGCGGCAAGAAGAAACGTGCCGCTGTCGCGTTGCAGGGGCGTCATGCCTTCTCGCGCCCTGTCACGGTGCCGCTGATCCGTGGCCGACAGCTCGACAAAATCATTCGCTACGAGGCGCGTCAGCAGATCCCGTTCCCCATCGACCAAGTCAACTTGGATTATCAGATCCAAGAGGCCGTCGAGGGCGCTACCGACCTCGATGTGACCCTCCTGGCCGTTCGCCGGGAAGTGGCCGACGAAGTCAGCAAGAGCCTCGCTGCCGCGGGCGCCAAGGCGGATATCGTCGATGTGGGCCCTGTCGCCCTCTATAACGCCTACTGCGCGACGATCAAGCCGGAAGAGCACGAAGTTACGGCCGTCGTCAATATCGGGGCCTCGGGCACCGACATCGTGATCGAACAGGAGGGTGAACTTCGATTCTTGCGGAGCGCCCCGATCGCCGGAAATACCATGACGGGTATGCTGGCCAAAGAGTTCGACATCGACTGGGCCTACGCCGAAGAACTGAAGAAGAAACCTGCGGATACCTACGGATCCAAAGAAGAAGAACACAACCTTGCGCCGGAAGATGTCGCCGCTGTGCTGGAGCGTGGCTTCGAGCAGATCGTCACCGAAGTGCGGCGTTCTCTCGACTTCTACGTCTCCCAGTCCGACGCCTCATCCGTCACGCGTGTGCTGCTGTGCGGCGGTTCCACCCAGATGGACGGCGTCGTCGAGTTTCTGGAAGAGCGCCTCGGCGTTCAGGTCCTTCAGCCAGACTTTACACAGATCGAAAGTGTGACTTGGAGTGCGTCGGACCGCGACGGATTCAGCTCGGAAGCCACCCTTATGGGCCTCGTGGCCAGGATGGTCAGCGACAAGGCGCTCCAGTTCAACGTTGCGCCGCCCTACACAAAACGTCGGCTGGATTTCGAAAACCGACTGCCTCTGTTGAGCGTGGCGGCGGTCCTTTTGGCGGCGATCATCGGTGGAGGCTACTTCCTCACCCAACTCGATATCGAAAAACGCCGCGAAGCCTCCCAACGAATGACCGCTATCGTCCGGCCGGGTGGATCCGGGCAGAACCTGTCAGGGAATGTGGAGAAGCTGCGGGGGCTCACGGAACAACTGAAAGAGCACAACAAGCGCTTCGGGCGTTTGGAGCAAGTCCGCGACAAGCGCGGGGTGCAGACCGGATACTATCTCGAACTGGCGAATCTCGTACCCGACGAAGTTTGGCTATCCGAGATTCTCTCGTTGAGCGACCATCTGGAAGTCATCGGTAAGACCGTTAGTGAGGACAAATTGCAGCAGTTCCTGGCCTCGGTGAGACTCTCGCCGTATTTCGATGACGGTTCGATCTTCCTGAAAGAACAGAACGTCTCCGAGTCGGGAAGTGTCAACTTCGCTGTCGATGTCCTGGAGTTCTGCGGTCCGTCGCCAGAAGAGGTGAAGTTCGTCGAGACGCTCCTGGCCGTGAAAGACCTCGAAGTCCTCAAGGCGGTAATCGACGCGGGTGAGAGCGGAACCGATCCGATCAAGGCGATCGTCGGGTTCGGCAAGCGCGCCGACGACCAACAGATTCTGCCCGTGCTGAAGCACATTTATAGCGCCCTGGCGAGTTCGAACTTGGAGTTGGACTGCCAGTCCGTGCAGTGGCGCTCCTATGACCGTTTGCATAATGAAGTGGATCCGCGGTACGACGTTGCCGTGGAAAAACTGAAGCAATATCAGGATAACAGTCTGGGTGACACTGAGTTTATCGAGACCTGGACGAAACTCGACGTGCCGACTCCGACACCGACGCCGACGCCGACCATGGCTGAGGGCGAAGGAATGGGTGGGTTCGGTGGCTACGGCATGGGATACGGCGGCTTCGGCATGATGGGCGGGATGGGTGGTCCCCCACCTGAAGGCGAAGAATAAGGAAGACACCTTTTAAGAAGGTTGAAGACCGGAATACGATGGCTTTAGATCGCGACGCTCTTGTTGACGCGCTATTTCGTTACCGAGATCAGATTGTCATTCTGATCCTGATTGGTATTGCCGTGTACGGTGGGTACTCCGTCATGGATCAGTACAATCAGACGGTAGACGATATCATCGACGAAAAACTGAAGAACGAAGCTCGGGGCGGGCCCGGCGATGAGGATCCCGAAACGGCGAAGAAGGTTGTCGCCGGGCTTCTCAACAAGCCTCCGCTGGTTCAGCTGACCCGTGTGAAGAATCCCTTCGGGACCCCGGAAGAGCAGCTGCGCCTTCGGGAAGAACTGGTCGAAGCCTACAATCAGGCTTTTGACGCCTTCCGGCTCGAAAAGTACCAAGAAGCGATTCAAATCCTTGAAGAACAGGTGATCCCCCGGGACGTGACCGAGACCCGCATCACCTACACCGTGGCCCCGTCGGAGATGATTCGGCAGGCCGAAGTGGCCCTCACCCGCCTGAATATGGACGAAGTGGTGGCTCGGGCGGACGCGGACTTCCGCTCCGGTCAGACCGCTCTCGGCGGGAATCCGATCAAGGCTCTGAAGATGCTCCGGCAGGCGCTCGGGGATTACCAACGTGTGCTGGAAGTCGACCCCGAAGGCAAGAAACTCGGCGAACAGCGCCTTGGCGAGATGCAAACGCGCGTCACGCAACTCACCGATCAAGTTCTGAAACTGCAGCGGGATACGCTCAGGCGTTCGATCAGCCAGGCAAGACAGGACTTGCAAGCGGCTCAATCGAGCGGGAATCCGTCGGCTTTGGTTCTTTCTATCGCCCGGATGCGCTCCGCCTGGCTCGAACTCGAAGCCATTGACAGCGACCAGAGCATTGTTCCGCCTACCGAGCGGGAAGCGATTGATAAAGAGTTTCAGGCCGCTCAGACCACGTCGCTGGACACGCTCCCCAATGTGGTCGATAGTGTGAAGCAACAATTGGCAAGCGGGACACTGTTGGAGCAGAATCCACAGGAAATCCAATCGAGTCTGATTCTGCTGCGCGAATCGCTGCAACTCTCACAGGCGAGTCCGAAGCAAGATATGGCCCAGCCCGTCTTGCAGGTCATCAGAGACTATGCCGAGATCGTCGTGACGACCATGAAAGAGACCCAAGGGCAACTCGCAAAAGCCCTTGAAGATGAGAAATACGACGCGTTTGACGAAAATGCGCAAAAGCGATTGATCGCGACTGGGCAACAACTTGCCGATAGCGGTCTCCCGCCGCGGGCCTCCTTGCGGAACCGTGTGGCGGAAATGGTCGCCAAACTGAAAGAACTCACGTTGCCGCCACTGCTCTCGGATGCCTACGAAGTTGTCGCCTTCCGGGCGAGCAGCAAGCGGTATTATCGCGTCACTGTACGTGAAAAGGGCACCGAAACAGCCGAACCCTTTAACCTCGAATTGGAGAAGAAGGGCAATAAGGGTTTCATTTTGCTGAAAGTTGACACAGACCTAGGCAGCATTATACTCTCAAAATCACCTGGTTTCCGACCTTCGCAGTTTTCGATCCCCACCGAGTGAGGGGCAAGAGCTAGCAAAGTCGGTACCTTCGTTGTGTTTTCATTGTCTTTCACGCGCCATCCGCCTCGCGGGCGACGCGGGCGAGAGCTGAAGTTTTTCGACGAAGTGTGGCAGGAGAGTTTTGCACTCACTGTGGTGAAGGAGTTGTTTCTATGAAGATCCGGACCTTACCCGGACGGGCAAAAAACCGACGCGCAAGCTCGGGGAGGAGCTTCGTTCGGTTTAGCTTCGCGTTAGCCGCCAGCACGGTTTTCATTTTGACCACAATGGTCGCGGAGGGAGCCAAGAACCCTCGCTCCGAGACTTCGGTCAAACTGATCGATGCATGGCTAGAATCAGGAAAGACCGCCGAAAAGGCCGGGGAACTGGAAAAGGCCGTTGTCTTGTACAACGAGATTCTTCGACAGTCTCCGACTCACAAGAGCGCAAAGCGCGCCTTGCGTGGCCTGAGAAGTCAGGGCGTTGACATCAACGTCAAGAAAGACGCGAATCCGGCGGCTCTGATCGCGTTGGAAGCGGCTAGGATTGCCGTTGGCGGAGATCCCGTCGGCGTCGCGAAGGCGAAGATGGCGGATGGCGACTACGCGGAAGCGCAGGCGATCCTCCAAGCCGCCCTCAGCCAGGATCTCGACCGCAACGTCCGCAAGGACGTGGAAAAACTGCTGGCGGAGATCAAGGCCGATCGTGAACGCTCTGCCAAACGCCGCATGAACCTCCGTGGCGCCACAACGAGCGATGAGCTGGGACAACTCCTGAAACGGTCGGAGATCCTGCTCGAAGGCGAAGAAGTCGAAGAGGCCGAACGCGTTCTGCGTGAAGCCGACCGGCTCGCCCCCGGTCACCCGAGCGTGGATGCCCTTTTGAGCCGCTCCGCGCTGTTGCGGGCCAGCCTTGCCCAACGCTCCGCCGATTCCGAATCGGCGATGGAAGTGACCCGCAGAGCGGAGATGCAGCTGAAAGCGCGAGACGTCTACCTCGAAGGCCAGAAACGCTATCTCGAAGGTGATGTCATCGGCGCCGTCAAAGCCTGGCAACGTGCCCTGGATATCGACGCGGAGCATGCCCAAAGCCAAGAGATGATCCAGAACACCAAGGCCATTCACAGCGCGGCCTTGGCTCGTGAAGCCGACGAGAGAGAACAATTCGCCCAGGATGCCGAGTTCGAAACCAAACTCGATACAGAGATCGTCGAGTACTCCACCGAGAACGATCTGGATGTGAACGACGTCCTGAAGATCCTCAACACGCTCTCCGGCCTCGATTTCGTCAAAGACGACAGCGTGCAGGGGAAAGTCTGGTTCTCCGTGCGGGACAAGACCGTACGTCAGGTTCTCGATCTGATCTCGAAAGAGTACGGTTACACTTGGTCTCGGACCGGCAACACGGTCCGCGTCCAGGCCGATCTGGAAACCGAGGTCTATCCGCTTGACGAAGTCCAGTATCAGACCATCGCCACGATTCTCCGCGAGGCCTCCACGCTGGAAGACAGCTCCCTGGACCTGCGGAAACTCCTCTACGGTGACGCAGGGCAACCACAGGTGCCCGGCAAAGTTCTCTATCTACAAGAGAGGACCCGCTCACTGGTTGTCGTCGACTCTCCTGGAAAGCAGACGGTCGTCAAGTCCTTCCTGGACAAGCTGCCTCCGCTGGCCGAAGAGTATACGCCCACCGAAACCAAGATTTACCACCTTCGCGAAAAAGACGCGAAGCAGCTTCACGATCAGGTGAAACTTCTCCTTTACGGTGAGGAAGGTGCCTACGATCCGAGCAGCCGCCGGAAGATCTTTCTGGATCCGCTCTCGAATACGCTGATCATCATCGACTACCCTGAGAACATCAAGAAGGTCGAAGCGCTGCTCAGTGACGAGCAGTTCAACCGCGCAATCGAAGAGGGCGAAATCCGCTCCCGCCGTTTCCAGGTCGCCGATGTGGAAGATATTGACGACGATCCCGACGCCATCGAGCGGCGGCGGAGTTTCCTCGACGGTATCAAGGAAATCATCGAGATCATGCTCTACGGCAGCGGCACCCGTGAGGCGGCGATTCAACAGGGTCGTCGACTTC
>CAYTDF010000053.1:0-4651 GCA_964436365.1 uncultured bacterium
ATTGATCGAACTGCTGATCGTGGTTGCGATTATCGGTATTCTCGCGGCGATCGCCGTGCCGAACTTTCTGAACGCTCAGATACGCGCCCAGATCGGGCGTGTGGAATCCGAGTTCGCTACGCTACGCACAGCGTTCGAAATGTATCGCTTGGATCAGGGGAGCCAACTTCCTGACGCTTGGAATATGGGCGGTTGGTACGTCGCGTGGCGATGCTTTACCACGCCCATCGCCTATATTGCGACCCCGCCGATCGATATTTTTCAGCCGAAAGAGGAAGCGAACTTCCAAAACGACCACAACCTCTACGAGTTCGCAACGGCCTACCGGTCTACCGCAAAGAAGAGCAACAACTACTGCATCGCCAGTTTGGGACCCGACCGGCAAGACGATACGATATCCTTGGGAAACTATCCCGCCTCCGGCAAGTTCGTGCCCTATGCGGGGTCGAACGGTCTGCGTAGCGACGGCGATGTCCTCTTCGAAACCGCTCCCGGCCTCAACCCCGTCGGCTGGTAATCATGTAACTTCAAATTCGGGTCTTCCGGTTGAGTATCGCTCGATACCCGGTCATCGGGGGCACTTCGTGCGCCCTACATTGGGTCAGTATCAAGAAACGCTCTCTCTGGCATGGAATTGTACGTTTCGTTTGAGTCGCGTTTGACGCCCGGCCATCGGGGGCACTGGTTTCAGTGCATGAGCGTTTCGGAAGCGTGGAGATTGAGGATTCGAGCCAGGGTCGGTGTGAGACCGTCCGCCATAAGTTGGAAGCCGAGATCGTTGGGGTGCGTCCCATCCACCAGTCCTCCAGCGTGGTCAGGCCCCAACAGGGAATGCCCCTCCACTAAGACGATGTTTCGATCCCCTTCTTCCTGGAATTTGGCCACAACCTCGCGGATGACGTCCCGCATCTTTTCGACGTGTTTGCGCGCGCCCGACACAGGTTCCTCTCGGCAGACATAAATGAGAGTGACACAGACAATCGGGGTGTCGGGATGCTTTTCGCGAAGAGTACGGACAAACGGCTCGTAGACCTCCAGTACGGATTCCGGAGTTTTGTTGTTGGCCATGAAATCGAGCACGAAACAGGCAGGATCAATCTCGGCAATCGTTTCCGCGACAACCTTTTCGCCTTTTCCCGATCCGGAGAACCCAAGATTGATGAAATCGATGTTGAGCGTGCGGCCAAGGATGGCCTGATAACTCATCCCCCCCCGGCTGGCACAACCGCCCTGGGTGATCGATGTGCCATAGAAGACAACCGGTTTCGGTAGAGCAAACGGCTGCGGCGGCACGATCTCAGCTCCGGGATTGACCCCAATCGCTTTCACGCGGACCCCGTTGTACAAGGGGAGATAGAGGAGATGCTCGCGGACTTTGGAGGTCGCATTCTTGAAGTAGACCCGCTCCACAGCGGTGTTCTCCTCGCCGTGGATAGCGGTGGTTACATAACGGCCGTTGGTATAGAGGTCCACACCGCTTTGTCCGAATCTGTGCATGTTGCGCATGCCGGACATCTTCGTGTTCTCATACCGAATACCCAGGCTGGAACAGTCGCTCTTGAAACGGATTCTGACGCCGCTGGTCTGCTGAGCCAGCCCCCACAACCCCTTGGTGATTTGGCTCTCGATGCGCTTCGGGAAGCGGAACAGATCGGGCGCGTTCTCTTCGTACCAAGCGAGGCCGTTCAACTCGAATGCGGGATCGGGGAACTCGATCCACTTGAGTTCGTCCTCCGCGAAAAGAGGCGCGGCGGTGAAGGTCAGTGCGAATATCAGCATTCTAGTCGATAGGCGTTTCATTTTGGACTCCCTCTGGACAGCCGTAACTCGGTTCTGTGTGTCTCGTTTCCTTTGGACGTTCGACGCTATTCCGTGACTCGGTTCAAGATCTCACGGACGTATCCCTTCGATGATTCTGAGTCTTCCTTGCCGCCGAGCATACGCAGGATTTCCTTCTCGCGCTTCGGGCCGGTTAGGGGCTCGATGACGGTGACGAGTCCGCCATCCCGGTCGATCTTGTTGACGGCGAAATTTGACGCGGCCCGTGCGGCAATCTGGGCGAGATGAGTTATGCAGAGGATCTGCTCTCCTTCCGCCAATGCGGCGAGACGGTCCGCCACGACCTCGCTCATACGGCCGCCGATCCCATTGTCGATCTCGTCGAAGACCATGGTTGGGACGCCATCCGCCCGGCCCAACACCGATTTGAGCGCTAACATGATTCTCGATATCTCGCCGCCGGAGGCGACGTCGCGCAAATCGGCAAGCGGCCGGTCGGGAATGGTCGAGAGCCGGAACGTAATGCGATCGGCTCCCCTTGCGCCGGGGCGTATGCGAAGGTTTCCTGCGATCGCGACTCCCTCGGGGTCCTCCCGCCAGTCTACGCCCACTTCGAACCGGGCGCGTTTCATGCCGAGCAAGTGTAGGTGTGACTCGACGTCCGTGGCGATCTTCTTGGCGGCCTTGGCGCGAGCGTTGTGCAGGGCGCGTGCCGCTTTCACGAGACGCTTCTCGGCTACGGGTTGCTCTGCCCTGAGGGTCTCGATCTCC
Organism: uncultured bacterium; assembly: GCA_964436365.1. Lineage (GTDB taxonomy): Bacteria > Hinthialibacterota > Hinthialibacteria > Hinthialibacterales > CAYTDF01. Next base: position 2,551 of record CAYTDF010000053.1, read on the forward strand.
CGTTCATCCCGCGTGAGTGTCTCCAATTCCTCGGTTTGCCTGTCCCGGAAACTCAGGATTTCCTCGACAGATTCGCCGTACTTCCGCTTCAAACCGGCGATCAGGAAACTACGCTCCTGGAGTTCATCCAAACGCAGGGAGTCTTCTTCGAACGCCTCGCCATAGGCTTGGACGTCACGGCAGAGCTCCTCAAGCTGGATCAAGGCGGAGGCCCAGGCCTCCTGGATCGGTACGAGCCCCCCGTCAATCTTGGCGGCGTCGGCCAGCCGCCGTTCGAGAGCGGAGAGTCCATCCATAAGACCGGTTTCGCCGCCGCCCGCCATCCGCCTGTCGACCTCGAGCAGCGCGGAGCGGATCTGCTCGGCGCTCTTGGCGAGTTTGAGCCGCCGGTCGATTTCGACATCTTCGCCGGGCTCCAGATTGACCTCTTCGATCTCCTGTATCTGGTAGCGGAGCAGGTCCTCCTTGCGCCTGTTTTCGCGGTCACTGGTTTCATGGGCCTCGAGCCGTGTCATCAGCTCCCGCCAGGTTTCGTCGGCCGCCTCGTACTCCTTTCCAACTGTTCCGGATACGCGCTGGTCGAGGAGGCCTGCGTACGTTTCCGGCCGGAAGAGAGATTGATGCTCGTGTTGGCCGTGCAAGTCGACGAGATGAGAAGCAACCTTGGCCAGGAGTTTCTGAAGCGCGGCGCCGTTATTGATGAACGCCCGGCTGCGTCCCGAACGATTGAGCACGCGCCGGATGACAACGAGCCCCTCGCCGGAATCCACCCCCGCATCCTTGAGGCACTTGATGACTTCTCTGTACGCGGGACTGGCATCGGGAAGCTCGAATGTGGCCTCAACCACGGCCTCGTCTCCCCACTGTCCGAGCAAGTCGCTGGATGCGCGATCCCCCAAGACCAGCCCCAACGCGGCCAGCAAGATCGACTTGCCCGCCCCGGTCTCGCCCGAGATGACAGTCATACCCGGGCCGAACTCCAAGTCGGCGTTGTCGATTAGCAGGATATTCTGGATTCGAAGTCGCTTTAGCATGGGCTATAGTGAGATTGTGAGGGGAGCGGCGGGGAGGGGCAACGGGAGAAGTGAACCGGACAGTTTCCTGAGGATCCCTTCAGTCAGCCTGTCCCATGACCAGGGCGGCGGCTCCCAGGAGCTTTCTCCGCGTCTTTGTTTGGCCAAAACCCGCATCGCGTAGCCGCTCCTCGAGTTGTTCGGGAGTCTCGAAGCGAGCGGCCGAAGCGGGGAGGTAGCGATACATTGGCGCGCTCCCGGACATGCAACGCCCCAAGACAGGCACGATAGTAAACGCATGGAAGCGATACCCGAGTCGCAGCAATGGGTTGGAAGGTTCACAGGTGTCGAGGGAGATGAAACGCCCACCCGGGGCGAGGACGCGGCGGACCTCCTCCAAGGCGAGAGGGAGGTCGGTGACATTGCGGAGACCGTATCCGGCGGTGACGACGTTGAAGGAAGCGTCCGGGAAAGGCAAATGCAGCGCGTCGGCCCGAATCCATCGGGGCTGGAGGCATGGTTTATCCGAGCAAGGCCAATCTGTGCGATGAGAAGCGATCTCCAGCATCCCGGCGGCGAAATCTAGCCCGGTGACACGGCCTTTGGCCCCGACACGTCCCGCGGCCAAATGAGCCAGGTCGCCTGTCCCCGTGCATAGATCGAGAACCGTTTGGCCTTCCCGAAGTTCGACCCAATCCAAGAGAAAACGTTTCCATCGCCGGTGGAGGCCAAACGTCATCCAGTCGTTCACACGGTCGTATGCCGTGGCGATGCGGTTGAAGCCGTCCTCTACAAAACGAGCCTTGTCGCAGGATTCCGGCAGTCCATCGGGACCGTTTGCGCGGCTCATGGGACGCTCAGTCGTTTCCCTGTGCCTGAAGGAACCGCCGCTCGGCGTCAATCAGTGTTTCGTACAAAACCGAAGGTGAAGGAGCTTCGAGGAGCGCCGTGCGGAGTTCCTCGTTCTTGAACAATTTGGAGATGTGGGCGATGACCTTGAGGAATTCCCGGTGCATCTTCTGAGGTGCGGCGATCATGAGGATCAGATGTACGGGTTGACCATCGAGCGAATCGAAGTCGATCCCGTC
>CAYTDF010000053.1:4681-14781 GCA_964436365.1 uncultured bacterium
GGTTATGAATCCGACCACTTCCGGGATCTTGACGTGCGGCAACGCCAGCCCTAGTCCGATTCCGGTCGACAGGACTTTTTCACGTTCGACGATGGCGGTCCGCAAAACAGCGAGATCGGCGATTTGAGGTGCGTCGGCGATCACATCCACCAACTCATTCAGGGCGTCCGGCTTGTCTTTGGCACGTAAGTCGAGCACATGCTGGGGACTCAAACACGCGCCAAGCGTGAAGGTAGACATTGTCTTCTCTTTCGGCCCATCCTTATTTGTAGGCGCGGAAGGCCAGAACCGCGTTGTGCCCGCCGAAACCAAAGGAGTTGTTCAACGCGACGTTGACGTTGGCTTCGCGAGCCTGATGAGGCACGAAGTCTAGATCGCACTCTTCTTCCGGCTCGTCGAGATTGATGGTCGGGGTAAGGACGTTCTCTTTGACAGTCATGACGCAGGCGATGCTCTCGACCGCGCCGGCGGCCCCCAGCAGGTGTCCGGTCATGGATTTGGTCGATGTTACGGCCAGGCCCTTGTGAGCGTGCTCGCCGAATACGGCCTTGACGGCTTGCACCTCGGCAACGTCTCCGGCGGGCGTCGACGTACCATGAGTGTTGATGTAGTCGACATCCTGAAGGTCGAGTTCGGCATCGTCCAACGTGAGTTTCATGGCCCGTTGCGCGCCGCGTCCCTCGGGTGCGGGCTTGGTCATGTGGTAGGCGTCGGCGGTCATGCCATAGCCGCAGATTTCGGCGAGTATCTCCGCGCCGCGGGCTTTGGCGTGATCCTCAGTCTCGAGGATCAGGGCACCAGCCCCTTCACCCATGAGGAACCCATCGCGCCCGACGTCGAAAGGCCGACTGGCCTTTTCGGGCTCGTCGTTGCGTGTGGTGAGCGCTTTCATGGCGCAGAACCCACCGAACCCCAAAGGCGTGATGGCGGCTTCTGTCCCACCCGCCACGATCATATCGGCCATTCCATGCTGAATCAGCCGGAACGCATCGCCGATCGAGTTGTTGCCTGTGGCGCAAGCAGACATGACGGAAAGACTTGGACCTTGGAGGTTGTAGCGCATGGAGATGACCCCGGCGGACATGTTCCCAATCAACATGGGAATGAAATGCGGCCGAATCCGGCGGGGTCCACGCACGTCGTAGACTTCCTTCTGGTCCTCGATGGATTTGATTCCACCGATGCCCGTGCCCATCATAACTCCTAGACGGGTGGGGTCTTCTCTGTCGAAATCGACATTTCCGGCCTTGAACGCCATGTCCGCGGCCGCGACTGCATAGGCGACGAAAGGATCTGTATTTCGAGATTCCTTTTCACCGACCCACGCACCGGCATCAAACTCTTTGACGATGCCGCCGATTTTCGAAGAGAATTTTTCCGTGTCAAAGTAGGGAATCGGTGCAGCACCACTTCTTCCGTTCTTGAGACCGTCCCAGTACGCGTCGACCCCCAAACCCAGAGGGGTGACACAGCCCATTCCTGTGATAACAACTCGTCGTGACATTGGTATCCTTCTTGTGTAACTCGGATATCGTCGGCTTTACACAGACGGTTTCCCCGGCCGACCAAGCCTAAAACGCTCAGCCAAGCACGCTCATCGAGCGCACTCCGGTCACAGCTCTCATCCTTGGCTCCGGATTAGAGCAACAAACCGGCAAGGGGCTAACCCTCACCGGTTCATCCGTATTCTGAAACACCGGCCGGAGCCGTTTTTCTCAGAAGCGTTTCGCTTACCCGAGTTTGCTCTTCAGGTACTCGATGGCGTCCCCAACGGTTTGGATCTTCTCCGCATCCTCTTCAGGGATTTCATCGATTCCGTCGAACTGTTCCTCGAACTCCATAACGAGTTCTACGGTGTCCAGTGAATCCGCCCCGAGATCACGTGTAAAGTTCTTCTCAGGGGTAACCTCACTCTCGTCGACACGGAGTTTGTCGACGATAATCTGTTTGACTTTCGCCTCGATGTCACTCACGGAACATTACCTCCTACTATCATGCGGGCACACAGCACCCCATTTCGTCAGAGACGGCAGGGCGCTGGATGTTACCGAATTATTTTGTCATACGGCTAGACCGCCGTCGATGGCAAAGACTTGACCTGTTATATAAGCGGCATCATCCCCGGCGAGGAAGGTTACCATGGCCGCTACTTCCTCGGGCGAACCGTACCGCTTGAGCGGGATTCCCGCCAGGATTTGTTCCTGGACCTCATCCTTCAGAGCGTCAGTCATCTCGGTTTTGATGAATCCCGGGGCGATGGCGTTGGCGGTGACGCTGCGAGAGGCCATCTCCTTGGCAAGGGACTTCGTGAGCCCGATCAGTCCGGCTTTACTGGCGGCGTAGTTGGCCTGGCCAGCGTTTCCGGTTATCCCGATGACCGATGCGATCGTGACCACGCGCCCCGCATTGGACTTCGTGAGCGGCCGGAAGGCCGCTTTTGACGCGAGGAAGGCCGATTTGAGGTTAACATTGATGACCGCATCCCAGTCGGATTCCTTCATGCGCATGAGCAGCCCATCGCGGGTGATCCCCACGTTGTTGACGAGAATGTCCAGTCCACCGAAGTGTTGTACACATTCCTTTACGGCTGCGGTGACCTGATCGCCGTTGGTCATGTCGGCGATCTGCGCTTTGGCGGCTTCTCCGAGATCGTTCTCGAGCCGTGTGGCGTTTTCTTGGTTGACGTCGGTGAAGAAGACCTTCGCACCCGCTCCGGCAAGCCGTCTGACGATGGCTTCACCGATTCCTCGAGCTCCTCCAGAAACAAACGCAACGCGTCCTTCAAGACTCATGATTGCACCTCGGTCAGCACGTTCTGTATCTCTTCCGGTGAGGATGCTCCCCAAGCCGGTGTGTCCACTCGATTGGTTTTTAGCAGCCCCCGGAGCACATTGCCTGTACCCGCTTCGACGCACTGCGGGGTGCCTTGCTCGGCTAGCCAGGTCATCGACTCGATCCAGTGTACAGGGGATGTCAGCTGCGCAGCCAGACTCTCCCGTATTATCGAGGGATCGGCCTCCGGTTGACCCGTGCGGTTGGATATCCATACGCCTTGGGGTGCTTTGAGGGCCTCCGGGTCGCGTGCGCTCAGGAACGCCTCAAAACGCTCCCGGGCTGTCGCCATAAGGGGTGAATGGAACGCTCCACTGACTTTGATGGGTAGAACCCGCTTGGCTCCCGCTTCCTTGAGAGGAGCGGCCACGGCCTTCACAGCCTCGACAGCACCGCTGACCACACCCTGTGCAGGGGCATTCCGGTTGGCCAATACCACCACGCTGTCAACTTCTTGGCACACTTCGGCGATGCGGTCGGGGTGTAATCCTAGGCAGACAGCCATCGTTCCCCTCGCTTCCGCCCCGGCTTCGTTCATGAGCCGGGCGCGCTCGGCGATGACTTCCAGGCCCTCTTCGAACGACCAAGCCTGTAGAGCGTACAAGGCGGCATATTCGCCCGCGCTGTGCCCCATGGCGATGCTCCAGTCGAGCCCTCCGGCACGCAACCGGTCGATCGCGGCGCAACTGTGTAGGTACAGAGCGGGCTGGGTGTGATCCGTTCGGTTCAGGTCGCTCGCCGGGCCGTTGATGCAGAGTTCGGCGATATCCCACCCCAATATATCCTTGGCGCGGTCGTAGAGTGCGCGGGTCTCGGAGCCCGATTCAATGAGTTCCTTGGCCATGCCCACAGTTTGGGCACCCTGGCCGGGGCATAGGATCACAGTGGTCATACTCTTACTCCTCGTTGATCTTCCTTCGGATGACTTCGAGCGAATCTTCTTACGACCGCCCTAGAACTGGACGAGTGCCGCACCCCATGTCAGGCCCGCTCCGAACGAGACCATGACCACCAAGTCGCCTTCTTTGATTGTGCCGTCCTTGAGGGCCTCGTGCGTGGCCATGGGGACGGTGGCGGCGGATGTATTCGCGTATTTTTCGATGTTGATGTAGAACTTCTCGATGGGGAGTTTGAGCCGCTTGGCGACGGCGTCGATGATGCGCACGTTGGCTTGGTGCGGGACGACTAGGTCGACGTCTTCCAGCGTCTTCCCGCATTTCTCAAGCACCTCTAGGACGGCTTCGGGCATGCACTGTGTGGCGTGCCGGTAGATCTCGCGGCCCTTCACGATGATGTATTGCCCGCCCGCCTCGATGGCCTCGTGACTCATCGGTGTTCGCGACCCGCCCGCGGGTTGGTAGAGGAGTTCGACGAGTTTGCCGTCAGCGTGCAGGACACTGCTCACGACACCCTTCTCCTCCGACGGCTCGACGACGGCCGCTCCGGCTCCATCGCCAAAGAGGACGGCGGTTTCGCGTGCTTTCCAGTCGACGGTCTTGGTGAGGACATCCACGCCCACGACGAGTATTCGCTTGAAGGTCTCGGCGGCGATCAGGCCGTTGGCGGTTGTCAGTGCATAGATGAAACCTGTGCAGGCGGCGGAGACATCGAAGGCCGCGCAGCCATTCGCGCCCAGCCGGTGCTGTAAAACGCAGGCGGTGCTGGGGAAGATGTAGTCAGGCGTGATCGTTCCTAGGACGATGGCATCGATATCCTTGGGATCGTATCCGCCATCCTCAAGGGCGCGCTTGGCGGCGAGGTACGCAATATCGGAGGCCGCCTCGGCGTCGGTGGTGACGTGACGCTGGACCATCCCGGTGCGTGTGCGAATCCATTCATCCGACGTGTCAACGATTTCCGCCAGGTCGTCGTTCGTGAGCACGCGCTCGGGAACCGCCATTCCAGTGGCTGTGATATTCGCTCTTGGCATGATTACATGTGTCTCCCAGACGTTGTGCTCGATTGCCCCCCCCCTAGGCGCTCGGCCCTGAACGCCCGGCCGCTGTAATTCAATCGCCGGGGGTACCTCGTGTGCCCTGGGGGCAGGACCTTTGAGAGGCGCTCTAGCCGTTCTCCGTTTTCTTGTTTACACACACAGTTTGACAACCCGGGCCCACAAGAGCGGGGGCATACAGTCTGTGGAAGTCGACCCGAGTGGACCTAGGCGATTCGCGCCAAGGCCTCCTTGAGGGCCTCCTGTTGATGTTGAATGACTTCTTTATGCGCGGCCGCCTGCCTGGCGGTCTTTATGGCGTTTGCCACAGCGCGAGGTTCGCTACGCCCATGCCCCACGAAACAGAGTCCCTTCACGCCGAGCAGTTCGGCGCACCCGATCTCTTCATAGTCGAAATCGGCGATGATCTCCTTCACAAGCGCCCATTTCTGCATGCCGGATTCTTTACTCTCGTGGGTCTTTTCAAGGATCCGTTTGAGCGCGCCACGCATGGAAGAGAAGACAAATTCGACGAGTCCTTCACCGAACTTCAGGATTACGTTGCCGACGAAGCCATCACAGACGATGACGTCCGCCGTGCCTCGACAGATATCGTTACCTTCGACGTTTCCGATAAAGTTGAGGCCGCTCTTCTCAAGGTACGCGTACGTGGCGGCGGTCAACTCATTGCCCTTTGATTTCTCTTCACCAATCGAAAGCAACCCGATTCGTGGATTATCGATCCCCGTGACCTCAGGTTTGCAGTCGACCATGGCCCCGAGATCTACCACCTGCGAGCGCCCGTTGGGGTTGGGCATGCTGGTCATGAGCCCCGGTCGGCTGACGCCCGGTAAGCGCCCCAACTGAAACAGCGCGAAGGCGATGGCCGCTCCGGAATTACCCATTGTGACCATGGCGTCGGCCTCGCCGTTCTTGACAAGGTCGATGGCCTTGGCCACAGACGAGTCGCGCTTGGATTTGACGACCGCAGAGGGTGTCTCATCCATCTCAACGATCTGGGACGCTTGAACGAGCGTACAGTTCAGCTCTTTCGCGGCGGACTCGAGTGGTCCGGACGGGCCGGTCAAAAGGATTTCCGTTTCGGAGTCCTCCTGCCGAAAACGACGAACGCCCTCGAGGATGACCTCGGGGGCTCTGTCACCGCCCATGGCGTCCAATGCGACGCGGTTCATTAGGCTTATTCCTCAGCGCCAGCGACGCGCTTCGCTCCTCGGTAGTGCCCACAAGCCGGGCATACGTGGTGCGGGAGATGTTCTCCGCCGCAGTTGGTGCATTCCGCGAGTCTTGGAGCGACCAGAGCGTGGTGACTTCTGCGCATTCTCCGTTTCATTTTGGAGATGCGGTGTTTTGGGTGAGCCATTGTTATCCTCCTTTTTGTGCCGTGCAGCGCGCAACAAGCCTCTCGATGACGGCTTCCGGTACGAAGCTCTTTAGATCGCCACCGAGTTTGGCCACGTTCTTGACCAGGCTGGAGCGCAGAAATGTGTATTCCTGGCTCGGCATCAAAAAGACTGTTTCAATCTCCGGCGCCAGCCGCCGGTTGGTTAAAGCCATATCTAACTCATACTCGAAATCGAGCAAGGCACGTAAGCCCCGCAGGACAACCTTCGCCCCGTTGCTCCGTGCAAAATCCACCATGAGGCCGTCAAATTGCCGAACCTCGACGTTGCTGAGATGGGCGGTTACTTCCCGAACCATCTCTAAGCGCTCCGTCTCGGAAAAGAGAGGAGACTTCGTGGGGTTGGCGGCGACGGCAACGACCAAGCGGTCGAACAGCCGCGAACCTCTCTCGATCAGGTCGACGTGCCCCAGTGTGACAGGGTCGAAACTTCCTGGGTAGACCGCATCGCGCATAACCAGCGTCCCTGCACTAAGCCTCAAAATGAACGTCCGACTGTCGAAGTTCGCCCCAAGCGCCTGTGCAGGCTCCGAAGGAGAATAATCCCACTCACCGCTCTATTCCCGCCGCGCAAACTCGTAGAACGAGAAACAACTTTGCCCGTGCTCACGACGGTCCACGAGAACGACGCGAGCTTCGGTTTCATCCGGCGGGTGCTTGGTACTGTGCTCGACCACGAGAAGAGATTCATGGGAGCCGACAGCCTCGGCCAATGGAGCAAGCGGGAAGTATAGTACATCATACGGCGGATCTGCGAAGATAAGTCGCCATGATACTTGCTTGGGACGAAAGGATTGCGCGTCCGCCTGGATAACCGAATAGCGGTTCGGGGCGACTCCGATGGTGTTAAGGTTTCGTTTCAGTACCGCCAGCACTCTGGGATTTCGCTCAACAAACGTGACATGCTCCGCGCCGCGTGAGAGAGCCTCAATGCCCACCGAACCCGACCCGGCGTAAAGGTCCAAAGCCCGAATATCCTCGACGCTGTCGCCAAGGATGTTAAAGAGAGATTGGCGCATGTAGTCCGTTGTGGGCCGGGTCACGTTTCCCTTTGGGACGAAGAGCTTACGGCCTCGAAATTCCCCCGTGATGACTCTCATGCTGTGTCGCCGCTCCTGTTTTGTTGTTCTTTCTTTACGGTTTGCGAGTGTTTGACCTGTGTCGCCGCTCTAGTCCGCGCACAAGACCCGCCGAATTCTGACCAAGGCCTCGTCGATTTCCGACTTCTTCGTGTTCCACCCCAGGCTGAACCTGACTGCCGCCCGCGCATCATCCATGTCAAAGCCCATTGCCAGCATGACCGGTGAGGGACGTCCGGCCCCCGAAGCGCAGGCGGCCCCCGCCGAAACGGCTATTCCCACCCGGTCGAGCGCGGCAACAAACCGGTCTGCATCCCATCCGGCGAAAGCGGTGAGTATTGTGTTGGGGAGGATTTCCCGCTGCGGTGTGAACCGACGAGCCCCAGGCATTTCGGCCAGCCCCTTCCAGAGGTGCTCGCGAAGCGCCCCTTCGTCAGAAGCGGCTCGCTCGAGTTCTCGCTTGGCGAGTTTGGCGGCAACGCCCGCTCCGACAATCGCGGCGACATCCGGGGTCCCTCCCCGCCTTCCATCTTCTTGAGAGCCTCGGAGCCACCCACTCCAGGGGGTATGGGCCCGAATCACTAGGATTCCAACCCCCTTTGGCCCGCCGAACTTGTGAGCGGATGCCCCCGCCAGGTCTATTCCGAGCGAGGCAACGTCGACCGGCCGCTTGCCCAGAATTTGGACAATGTCCGAGTGGACGAGGGCCCTCTTCTCTTTTGCGATTCTTACGGTGTCCTCAAGTGGTTGCAGTACCCCTGTTTCATGGTTCGCGGCTTGCAACGATACGAGCGCGCCGTCGGTATCCAGGGCGCTCTCCAACGCGGCGAGGTCGATTCGTCCCTCTGAAGTGACCGGCAGCCGGTGAGTCGGGACGCCTAGTTCCTCGATAAGATCGCACGCGGTGAGCACGGCGGGGTGCTCCACCCGAGATGTGAGTACCTTCTGGACGGTGTTTTCCGGCTTCTGGGCGGCATGGGCGGCGTGTACCGCACCGAGGATGGCTAGATGATTGGCCTCGGTTCCCCCGCTGGTGAAGATAATCTCCGAAGGTTGCGCGCCGAGTAGACGAGCCACGGCTTCGCGAGCCTCCTCCACGGCATTCCACGCCTCTCTCCCTATACGATGCTGACTGGACGGGTTGCCGAAACTCCCACGCAGATACGGCAGCATCGCTTCCAGGACCCCCGGCCGAAGAGGCGATGTGGCGTTGTGGTCGAGGTAGATGCTGTCCATGGGTTTCAGCAGACAAGCGGGATTCGACGTGGCACGTCCGTCGGCTTGGGTCATTTCAGGCCTTGCGGCAACAAACGGGGATGACTTTTGCCCCTCGCCCTAGCTCTTCTTCCAGAGAGGGTTCCGGCCGACGGCCTCGGCCACGACGGCGACCTCGCTCATGAGCCGTTCGAAGGTGCTCTGCTTGAGGGATTGCCTGCCGTCGGAGTACGCGTGTTCCGGCTCGTGATGGATTTCGATCATGAGAGCATCCGCGCCACACGCGACAGCCGCTTTGGCCATGGGGATCACCAACTCCCATAACCCGGTGCCGTGACTTGGATCGATGACCACAGGCAAGTGGGTGAGACTCTTGACGAGGGGGACGGCGTTGAGGTCCAGTGTGTTTCGGTACTTCGTCTCGAAGGTCCGAATGCCGCGCTCACAGAGGATGACATTCATGTTGCCCTGCGCGAGGATGTATTCAGCGGACATGAGCCACTCGTCGATTGTCGTTGACATTCCTCGCTTGAGCAACACCGGTTTCTTCGTTTGCCCCAGCGACTTCAGCAGGGTGAAGTTCTGCGTGTTGCGGGCACCGATCTGAATCATGTCGGCGTACTTGTCAAGCAACTCCAACTGATGCTGATCCATCAGTTCCGTGACCACAGGGAGGCCGGTTTCATGGCGCGCGTCGGCCATGTATTTGAGCCCCTCCTCTTCCAGGCCCTGGAAACTGTACGGTGAGGTTCTGGGTTTGAAGGCTCCGCCTCGCAGCATCGAAGCGCCCGCGCTCTTGGCGATCTTGGCGTTGATGAGTATCTGGTCTTGACTCTCGACCGTACACGGCCCGGCAATCACAGGTAGGTCGTCGTTTCCGATGGAGACCTTTGTGGTTCCATCCTTCCACTCCGTCTCGAACTCGACCACGGTTTTCTGGCGGGTCACGCCCGGCCCCGGGTTGAGACTGACCAACTTGTACGGCGGGAGGATCAACTCGACCTTGAGCACGCCCGGCTGGCTGCGGAGATGTTCGGCGGCCCCGGGTTTGTCCCGCTCGTCACCGACGGCGGCGAGGACGGTAAGGTGCGTGCCGTAAATCGGATGGACGGCGTATCCCGCGGTCTTGATGGTCTCTTCGACTTGTTCGATCTGTTCCCGGGGTGCGCCGGGTTCCATAGTGATAATCATCTATAATATCTCCGCTATTGGCTCTCTGTGGAGTGATGTGAGCCTACCCCGGTTTGTCGGTAAACGGGAGAGCTCTCTTCCGCTTCGACACGCTAGAGAGATGTGTGCGGGCGATTGCCACGAACCGTTTTCGATTGGAATACGATGAGCACTTGGCTAACAGAGGTACTACGCACAGGAGTCATCTCTACCGGTGGAAGATGCTCTGAGGGACGCACTCGGGTGAGCCGCCGGGAGGCTAATCGGGCAGGTGCTGTAAGAGTTCGAGGTCGAAGAAACGCTCGTGATCTTGCTCCGCCAGCAGTTCGACATCGTCGATGGCCACGACGGCTGCGTCCCGCACCACGTCCGTAATGACTCCCGGAAGCGCGGAATTCTGCATGATCACGATGGGGGGGAAGAGTCCGGCCGCCTGGAAACGCGCGGATAC